>JALVZI010000645.1:0-15291 GCA_027022125.1 Anaerolineae bacterium
ACGATTTTGAATTGCCGCGCGCACTAACCCCAGATGACCTGAAAGCCATCGAAAAGCGAATGCGGAATATCATCAAAAAGAAATACGGGTTCGAGCGCCGCGAATTGAGCGCGGAAGAAGCCAAAAAACTGTTCGCCGACCAACCCTACAAAATCGAACTGATTGAAGGGCTGGAATCGGGCGGGGTGGATGAAAACGGCGAACCGCTCCCCGCAGATGAACGCCCGGTCATCAGCACCTATCAGCATGATACGTTTGTCGATTTGTGCCGCGGTCCGCATGTGGAAAATCTGGGCGAAATTAACCCCAAAGCATTCAAACTGCTCAGCATCGCCGGGGCATATTGGCGCGGCGACGAGCATCGCCAGCAGTTGCAGCGTATCTACGGCACGGCATGGGAAACCCCCGCCGAACTGAAAGAATATCTGCAAAAGTTGGAAGAAGCGAAAAAACGCGACCATCGCAAGTTGGGGAAAGAGTTGGAACTGTTCACCACCAACGCCGATGAACTCGGTGGGGGGCTGATTCTGTGGCTGCCCAAAGGTGGTCTCATCCGCCATATTGCGGAAGAATTTTGCAAGCAGGAACACACAAAACACGGATATGATATGGTATATTCGCCGCATATCGGCAAAAGCACGCTGTGGGAAACCAGCGGACACCTGTCTTTTTATAAAGATAGCATGTACTCGCCGATTGATATTGACGGGCAGGAATACTATCTCAAACCGATGAATTGCCCGTTCCACATTTTGATGTACAAAAATAGTCTGCACAGTTACCGCGATTTTCCGCTGCGATTTGCGGAATGGGGCACGGTCTATCGCTACGAGCGCAGCGGCACACTGCACGGATTGCTGCGCGTGCGCGGGTTCACGCAGGATGACGCGCATCATTTCTGCCGCGAAGACCAAATGCCCGATGAAATTGATTTCGTGCTGAATTTCTCGCTGCACATTCTGCGCAGTTTCGGGTTCAGCGATTTTCATGCCTATCTCAGCACCCAACCGGCGGAAAAATCGGTGGGCGAGGCGTACAAATGGCGCGACGCGGAAACCGCGCTGGAAGCCGCGCTGAAACGCGCCGGTATTCCGTATGATGTGGATGAAGGGGGCGGCGCGTTTTACGGACCCAAAATCGATATAAAAATCAGCGATGCCATCGGGCGCGAATGGCAACTGAGCACCATCCAATTCGATTTCAACCTGCCGGAACGTTTCGACCTGTCATACATCGGCGACGACGGCAAAGAGCATCGCCCGTACATGATTCACCGCGCGCTGCTGGGCAGTATGGAACGATTTTTCGGCGTGCTGATTGAGCATTATGCGGGCGCGTTCCCGGTGTGGCTGTCGCCGGTGCAGGCAAAACTCATTCCCATCACCGACCGGAACAACGCCTACGCCGCCGATGTCGCCGCAAAATTGAAAGAAGCCGGTCTGCGGGTGGAAACGGATGACAGCAGCGAGCGGATGGGCAACAAAATTCGCAAAGCGCAAAAACAGAAAATCCCGTATATGCTCGTCATCGGCGATAAAGAGATGGAAGCGGGCGCAGTGGCGGTTCGGCTGCGTAACGGCGAAAATCTCGGCGCCATCCCGGTGGATGAGTTCATCGCTATGGCACAAAAAGCGGTTGCAGAAAAGGAAACGGTGTAAACATGACCATCAAATCGGATTTTTGGATTGAGAAAATGGCTCGCGAGCATGGGATGATTGAGCCGTATGTGGATAAACAGAAACGCGAAGGGGTGATTTCTTTCGGTCCGTCATCATACGGATATGATATTCGGGTGGCGGATGAGTTCAAGATTTTCCACAATGCTCACGCCACTATCGTTGACCCGAAAGATTTCGACCACAATTCGTTCATCGAATTTAAAGGCGATATTTGCACCATCCCGCCGAATTCTTTCGCGCTGGCACGCAGTGTGGAATATATCCGTATGCCGCGCAATGTGACGGGGGTGGTGCTGGGCAAAAGCACGTATGCCCGCTGCGGTATCGTGACCAATTTTACGCCGCTGGAAGCCGGTTGGGAAGGGCATATCACCATCGAAATCAGCAATACCACTCCCCTGCCCGCCCGCATTTACGCCAACGAAGGCATCGCGCAGATTTTGTTTTTTGAAAGCGATGAGGAATGTAAAACCAGTTACGCTGACCGCGCCGGAAAGTATCAGGGGCAAAAGGGTATCACCCTGCCGAAATTGTAGGGTTTCTGGTTTCTGGTTCAAAGTTTCATCTATCGGCAAAAAACGTAGGGGCGGCTCGCGAGCCGCCCCTACCGGATTCTCTCCCCCTCTCAAAGGGGGAAAGGGTACATTTGCGAATTTGCTCAGTTCAACAGGTTGTCCACCCGCTGCTGAATCATCGGTTTGGGAGCCGCGCCGACCATTTGGTCTGCCACGTCGCCATTTTTGATGAACAGCATGGTCGGGATGCCGCGCACACCGTATTTCATCGCCCATTGCGGATTTTCATCGGTGTTCACTTTGGCAACCAGAATTTTATCGCCATATTCTTTCGCCAAATCTTCCAAAATCGGGGCAATCAAACGGCACGGTGCACACCACGGCGCCCAAAAGTCAACAATCACCGGGGTGGTTGATTTCAATACTTTACTTTCAAATTCTGCATCTGTCACATGAATGATATTGTCCATTGTAAAAAACTTCTCCTTAACTAAATTTCTGCTATTTGGACGCGGTTTGTTTTAAATCCTTACCTTTTTCCGGCGGAAGTTATAATATCTTTTGCAGTAATTGTCAATTTTCCGGATTGTCTGCGGTTTTCTCGATTTCTTCGGCAGTGAGCAGTGCCACCGAAGCGACTGTATCGCCTTCATACAACCGCATTACCCGCGCCCCCCGTGTGGCGCGTCCCAATAGCGGAATTTGGCTCACGTTGGTGCGAATCATCTTCCCGTCGCCGGAAATGAGCGAAATATCTTCATTCCCCAAAACAACATGCATATCAATGATGGGTCCCGTGATGTCCGGTTCGCGGGAAAGGGTGCGAATGCCGACCCCGTACCGCGATTGCCGTCGGTACTGTTCCACCGGCGTGCGTTTGCCCAACCCGCGCGCAGTAACCACCAGCACCTGCCCCTGCGGCACAACCACATCCACCCCGGCGAGTTCATCCCCCGCCGCCAGCCGCATGGCATTCACCCCGGCGGCGGCGCGCCCCATCACCCGCACGTCTTTTTCGGAGAACCGAATCGCCTGCCCGTTTTTCGATACCAGAATCAGGTCGTCATCGCCCGTGGTGAGTTTTACCCACCGCAGGGCATCGTCATCATCCAGCGACAGCGCTATCAGCCCGCTGGGGCGCACAGACGCGAAAGCACCCAGCGCCACCCGCTTGATTTTCGCTTTGCGGGTGACCATCACCAGATAGTCGGCGTGCTCAAAAGACGACACCGCGATGGCGGCAGTGATTTTTTCGGCGGGGTTGATGTTGATGAGATTGACCACCGGAATACCTTTGGCGGTGCGTCCGGCATCGGGAATGCGCCACGCTTTTTCGGAATAGACCTTCCCGCGGTCGCTGAAATAGAGCACGGTATCGTGGGTGCTGGCGGCAAACAGCACCGTCACATCGTCTTCATCGCGGGTGGTCATGCCGGTCACGCCGCGCCCGCCGCGTCCCTGCCGCCGGTATGTGGTGCTGGGAACCCGTTTGATATACCCGTTGCGGGTGATGGTCACCAGCACTTCTTCATCTTTGATGAGGTCTTCTTCGTTAAAATCGGTCACTTCTCCGGCGATGATTTGCGTGCGCCGCTCGTCGCCGTATTTTTGTTTGATGTCCAGCATATCGTCTCGCACCAGTTGCAGAATTTTCTCGGGATGTTCCAGCAAATCCTGCAAATGAGCGATGGTGTCCATCACCTGTTTGTATTCATCTTCGATTTTCCGGCGTTCCAGCGCGGCGAGTCGACGCAATTGCATGTCTAAAATTGCCTGCGCCTGCAATTCCGACAGCCCGAAACGGGTCATCAACTCGCTGCGGGCGTGGTCGGCGCTTTCGCTGCTGCGGATGGTCTGAATCACGTCATCCAGATGGTTGAGCGCCAGCCGCAAGCCTTCCAAAACGTGCGCCCCCGCCTGCGCCTTTCTCACATCGAAGCGCGCGCGGCGGCTGAGCACGTCCCTCCGGTGTTCGATGAAAACGCGCAGCGCCATTTTCAGCGGCATCAATCGCGGTTCGCCGTTGAGCAGCGCCAGCATATTCATACCGAAATTGGTTTGCAGCGCGGTATATTTGTACAGTTGATTGAGCACGCGGCGGGGTTGCGCGCCCCGTTTCAGTTCGATGATGATTGCCATCCCGTTGCGGTCGGATTCGTCGCGCAGGTCGGAAATATCTTTCAGCCGCCCATTTTTCACCAACTCGGCGATGCGAATCAGCAGGTTGGATTTGTTCAACTGATACGGTATTTCCGTGACCACAATCCGGTAGCGGTTGGCTTTTGTTTCTTGAATTTCCGCCACGGCGCGCATGGTAATCGAACCTTTGCCGGTGGCATACGCCTGTTTCAGGCTTTCGCTGCCCAAAACCTGCGCGCCGGTGGGAAAATCGGGACCTTTTACGAATTGCATCAGGTCATCCACCGTCACATCATCCAGCGAGTCATAATGGTCAACCAAATAAACGATGGCATCTGCCAACTCATTGAGGTTGTGCGGCGGAATGTTGGTCGCCATACCGACGGCAATGCCGCTGGAGCCGTTGAGCAGCATGTTGGGAATACGTGCCGGCAGCACGGTCGGTTCCTGCAGCGACGAGTCGAAATTGTCCTGCCAGTCCACCGTGTCTTTTTCAATATCCACCAGCATTTCCCCGGCGATGCGCGCCATTCGCGCTTCGGTATAGCGCATAGCGGCGGGACTGTCGCCATCAATCGAGCCGAAGTTCCCCTGCCCGTCCACCAGCGGATAGCGCATCGAAAAATCTTGCGCCATCCGCGCCATGGCATCATACACCGCGCTGTCGCCGTGCGGGTGATATTTCCCCAGCACATCGCCGACGATGCGCGCGCTTTTGCGGTATGGCGTGCCGGGGCGATTGCCCATATCGTACATAGCATACAAAATTCGGCGGTGAACCGGTTTCAGCCCATCGCGGGCGTCGGGCAGGGCGCGGCTCACAATCACGCTCATGGCATAATCCAAATACGCCGCGCGCATCTCTTTTTCGATGTCCACGGCTCGCACCCGTCCGATGTTCATCGGGGTGGCAGTGTCGTCAATGGGATTGTCCATAAATTTTACTCCATTCAAACAAAATACACGCCTGCTGAAAATGGATTTTCAGCAGGCGGTGGCGTCCATTTTTCGCCGCAAATCGGGAGGATTCGCCGCGAATTTGCAGGATATTTTTCCTGCCTGCACAAGAGAAATTATACCTCAAATAGTCGTTTTTCGCTATTCTTCCCTCACCACACAGCAGGTCATTTCATTAAATAGTTTTTTACGGCAATTGTGATGAAAATGACTCGTTCATCTGTTGCAGCATCCCCCGCAGTTGCTCGATGTACGGCATCAATCCGGTATCTTTCAGCGGGATATTCACCGGGATGTTCATATCGATGGGGACGCTGGTTTCGATGGGAATATCCAAATCGAGTTTCACTTTTTGCGTTTCGTTTATCGGCACGTTCATTTTGACCGGCACGTTCACTTCAATGGGGATGGTGATGTCGTTGATTTTCAGCGGAATTTGCGTTTTTATCTGCTGGTTGATGGGAATGGTCATATTTATGGGCACATCGATGGTTTTTTGAAATTTGACGGTTGTTTTGACCGGAATTTCATCATGCACGGGAACCGAAAATTGGATGGTGGCGCTTTCAAAATCGCTCAATCCGGCGACGGCTTGATCCACCGCCACCTGCGCCTGCTGTCCCATTACCTGCGCCCGCTGCAAAAAACCGAGCCACTGCCACAGCAAAAATCCGTTCAGCGCCAGCGAGGCAATCACCAGCACAAACAAAAAACTCAACATGGTTTTCACCGTGTTCGATAGCGGGGCGGGGTTGTTTTTTCCATACGAAGCCATCAAATACTCCTTTTGCCAGCATAGTTCATTTTGGCTGACAATCATTTTTACAAATAGCCGGTTGTTGCCAATGCAGAATTAGGAAGCAAGAAGCAGGGAGTAAGGGATGTATTTTGTAACTGTTTATGGCAACAGACACTA
This sequence comes from Anaerolineae bacterium, assembly GCA_027022125.1. GTDB lineage: Bacteria > Chloroflexota > Anaerolineae > 4572-78 > 4572-78 > JANTHQ01. The sequence goes on from JALVZI010000645.1 coordinate 6,207, forward strand.
CAACAGATTGGAAAAGGAACGGATTTGCGAAAGACGCGGATTTTCACTGATTTTTCTGTTTTTATCTGAACTGGTTGAAACTTTTTGTGTGACTGAATTTCAGCCACGAATTTCCACAAATTTCACGGATTTTTAATGTCATTCCGGAATTTCCCGCAGGGAAATATCCGGAATCCATAGTGAAACACCGTGGATTCCCGCTTTCGCGGGAATGACATCATAAAAATTACCGATGATTTTTGTAATTTTGACACACTTTTCAAAAGTTTCATTTAGTTCTATGAGAGTAGCACAACCGGTGGGAGATAGCAAGTGTTTTTGGGCATAAAAAAGCCCCGGCTGGCGGGTTGGGGGGTAGCCGGGGCAACGTACCGTCGGGGGGTATTGGGGGGTACCGACGGCACGACTATAATATAGCATGAACACGGGATTTTTGCAAAATTTTGTTGAATCCGCGTTATTCACCGCCATCAGCGACCGCGCCATCCAGCAATTCATCAACTTCTTTAAACTCGGTATATGCCTGCCCCAGCATGTGATGCACGGTGTTCCGCAACGTGTGATAATTTTCCAGCGTTTGCGGGCTGAGCTGATTGAGCATCGTTTGGGCGCGGTTATACCACTGCATCGCCACTTTGGGCGCATACATTGCCATCGCCTGCTCGGCGGCTTGCACACAGTATGGCAACGCTTTTTCCGGCATATCGGCTTGCTCATAATGGTGTGCCAACCACACGGCACGCCGGGGGGTGACGGGTTCGCGTTCCAGCGCGGCGGCAATTTGCCGATGCAGCAGCAACCGCCGCGAAACGCCAATGTCGGCATACAAAACTCGCTGAATTTCGGAATGGCGCGGGGCGAATTCGCCGGGGGCGGGCATTTCAACAATCAGCAATCGCGCCAGCGCATCATCCAACTGATTCAGTGTCTCCGAATCGGACAATCCACTGACGGTATTCAGATTTTTCAGATTGAATGTTTCGCCCCACACCGCCGATTGCCGCAACAGCGTTTGCGTGTCGGGGTCCAAATGATGCAATCGCCGCCAGATGGCTTCTCTGAGTGCGCCGGGAAAACGAATGCTCTCCGGCGCGGCGAAATGCCATGCGCCATTTTGGTGCACGGCGCGTCCATCATCCAACAACCCGTAAGCGATTTCTTCCACATACAGTGGATTGCCGCCGGTGTGCTGTCGAATTTTTTGCACCAGTGCCGACGGCACATCCCCGCCGAAAATGCGAGTCAGCAATTTTCGCACGCCCGCATCCCGAAAACCGTGCATGACGATGGTTTCGGGGTGGATACCGGCATCCGCCAGTTTTTGCAGCATTCGGGTCAGCGGGTGCGTTTCATCCAACGCAGACGGGCGATATGTGACCAGCACCATCACCCGCATGGTCGAGAGTCGGCGCAGCAGATAGTACAGCAAATCGAGCGTCGCCCGGTCGGCGCGGTGAATGTCTTCCAGTAGAATGAGCCACGGCTGCCGCTGCGATTCCTGCGCCAAAAATTGATGTATGTCACGCAAAAATTGCCGCATCGCCGCCACCGATGGCTGAACCGGCGCGGGGTCGAACCGGAAATCGGCGGCGCAGGGTCGGAGTATCGGCGCGATGGTTGCCAGTATGCCGCGCATCTGCGGGTTTTCCGGCAGGCGGGGATTTTCTTTCAAATATGCGCACAAAATTTCGGCAAACGGCGCATACGGCAGCGAGATTTCCGCAGCGAAAGTTTCGCCAATGCCGACCACCGCGTCGCTGCGGGCGGCGCAGAATTCCCGCGCGAATGTGGATTTCCCCGCGCCCGCTTCGCCGGTGATGGCGATAATTTGCCCCTGCCCGGCGACGGTTTTTTCCCACAGCGCGGCGAGTCGCTTTTGGGCGGTGCGGCGCACCAGCGGCGGACGGTCGCCGCCGAGCATACGGTGCAGGGCGTTTTTCACTGCTGTCACCGCCGGATACCGGTCATCGGGATTTTTCGCCAGCAATCGCAAAATGATGTGTTCCAGCAGCGGGGAAATTTCAGGGTTGAATTGGCGCGGGGGTGGCGGCATTTCCAGCAGATGTGCCTGCAAAATTTGCTGCTCGTCGCCGGAAAACGGGAGTCTGCCGGTGAAAAGCCGGTACAGCAGCACGCCGAAGGCATACAAATCGGTGCGGGCATCTATCGGTTCGCCGCGAATCTGTTCGGGGGCGAGATACGGCGTGTTGAGCAGCAGCAGCGGCGCTTCGAGCAAATTGTGCCCTTCATCCAAATGCCCCAGCCCGAAACCGTTGATATTCACGCCATCGGGCAGCAGGAAAATGTTTTGCGGTTTCAAATCGCCGTGTACCACCCCGAAACTGTGGGCATACGCCAGCGCATCGGTGATATGGCGCACCACCGCGACACGCTCTGCGGGCGAAAGATTGTCCAACCGTGATTGCAGCGGTTCCCCCGCGATAAATGCTTCCACCAAAAAGGTGTAATTTTCGGTTTGGGCATAATCCAGCAATCGGGTAATGGCGGGGTGATTCAACTGCCGCACATCCGGCGCAAATTGCAAAAATTTGGCGGTGGTTTCCGCGCCGAAAAAAGGCGAAAGGATTTTCACCGCCACGGGATGACCGGTGCGGGTGTCGGTGGCTTTCAGCGCGATTCCCAGCGGGCTTTCGCCCAATTTCTGCTCGATGCGGTAGCGGTCGCCGACCAGTTGCCCCGGCAGATTGAGCGTTTCTCTGGTTTTCACGGCGGTCAGCGCCGCTTCCACCGACGGGTAGATGGCGAAGATATTTTCGTATCCGCTCAATTTGATGGTTTCGATGATACCGGGCGACGGGTTCGCCAGCACAACCTGACTGCCGCCTTTTTTGCGGTGCAGCGCCAGCAGGGCTTTCAACCCCGCCACCGATAGCGTTTCGATTTGCGACAGGTCGAGAATGGGGGTTGAATGTGTTTCCTGCGCCATCAACTGCACCAACTGCGTTTCCAACTGCCCGATGCTGTGGTGGGTAAATGCGCTCGACGGGGTGAGCACCGCCGCATTCCGCTCGGCGGTCAATTGCACATCAATTTCGCCGGGCGGCGACAGGTCGATGGTCAGCCCTTCATACGCCACGATAATTTCGCACTGCGGCAGAGAGGTATCCTGCGCGCGGTAGGCTTCGGCGGTTTGCTGAACCTGCAACAGTTCCGCATCGGAGTTGGTCGGGTCGTGATGGAAAAGCAGCAGGCGTTTCGCCCCGGCGGCACGCGCCAAATCGACGCCAATCATCGCCGAACTGTGTCCCCAGTCCACTTTTTGCCACGCCTCTTTTAAAGTGTACTGCGCATCAAAAAGAAGTAAATCGGCATTGCGGAAAAAGTTGATGTACGGACGGATGCTCTGCTCATCCAGATTTTTGTATTCCGCGTCACTGGCAAACACAAAAACGCTGTTTTTATCTTCGAACCGGTAACTGTATGCCACGCCGGGGTGAGCATTGGGGATAGTGTTGACCGTCAGATGTCCCACCGTGAACGGCTGCCCCACTTCCACCGTGATGAATTTTCGCTCGGCGCGCATGTAATCCAGCGAAACGGGGAATGTCAGCGGATGCTGCTGGTTTTCCAGCGCGGTTTTTACGGGGTGGATGCTGTAAAAATACAACCGGTTGCCGGGGATGAACGCGGGCGCAAAAAAGGGGAACCCCTGAATATGGTCCCAGTGGGGATGGCTGAAAAAAATGTGAATGACCCCTTCGCCGCGCCCGCACGCGCCTTTCATCAATTCCAACCCCAACTCGCGGATGCCGGAACCGGCATCCATGATGAAAATATCTCTGCCCGCCTGAATTTCGACGCAGGCGGTATTGCCCCCCGCCGTGCCGCGCACCAGCGGCGGCAGCGATTGCACATACGCCCGCACCGCCGATTCATCGGTGGTATCGATGGGCGGCATCTGTAAAATGGCGTTAACTATTTTCTCTTCGATGGCATCGGGTTTTATGGGCGACGGGATTGACCCGCGCGCCCCCCAAATTCGTATTTTCATCGGCAGATTATCGTGGCATTATGTTACGCTCATTATTGTAACATATGTATGAACATAACTCAACGGGATTTTTGGGGGACTATCACCGCAGCCGAGTAACTTTTTCCATAAACGCTCGCACTCGCCCGCCATCGACCGGCTGTGTCCAGTGCCCGCTCGTTTTAAAATACGACCCCACAATCAGCGCATCGGCGACGGGTAAAAATTGCGCCACATTTTCCGGCGTAACCCCCGACCCCACCAGCACCGGAATTTCCACCGCCGATTGCACTGCCGCCACTTCTGCGGCATCGGCGGGCGAACCGGTTGCCGCGCCGGTGACAATCACCCCGTCGCTCAAGAAAAATTCGGCGGCGTGTGCCGTCTCCGTCAGCGATACATCGGCGGTGAGCGCGTGTGCGCTGTGTTTTTTCTTGATGTCGGTGAGCACCAAAATATCCTCCGCGCCGATTTGCCGCCGGTAGCGCAGCAATTCGCCCGCATCGGCATTAATGATGCCCTCATCGGCGGTGTGGGCGAACACAAACCCTTCCGCGCGGATAAAATCTAACCCCGCCGACTGCGCCGCTGCCAGCGCGGAAAAATTCGCACCCGCCAAAATTTGGATGCCGCAGCGCAAACCGGTGGCACGTTTCACTTCGTATCCCACAATGGTCATCGCCGCCACAATTTCATCGCCCACCTGCCGGTTCAGATACGGCACATCGTGCATATTTTCAATTGCCAGCATATCAATACCGGCATCGCGGTAAATTTCGGCTTCGCGGACGGCTTTTTCCACAATCGCCCGCACCGAGCCGCCGAATTTCGGTGTGCCGGGCAGTGCATCCACGTGAATCATACCGATGATGGCTTTGCTGTTTTTTAAAAAATTGGGCATTGTTTTCCTCCGTTGTTCTCTATTTTTCTATACGATTATCATACGATTATTATACGACTTTATCCCCTGTTCTCCACAATTGTCCACAGTTTATCCGCAGTTATCCACAGATTTTCTCCTTTTTCTCGAATTTTTATCAACGAGATTGTAAAAATGCACTTTTATTTTTTGACTCGTTTGCAATCTTTTTGCAATGTTTGCAATAAAACAATAGGAATAATTGCCTACGCAATTTTGCGCAACTTTTCTAGTGTGCTATAATCGCACGCTATGACAACACGAACGAATGTGAAGCACTCGCAAGATTATCAACTTCCGACATCGTTTGCGCGTTTTTTGTCCATCGTATTCACACTGCTGTTCCTGCTAGCCGGCGCATTTGTCGGATATTTATTGTACAATTCCGTAAAACAGACCGTTGCCTCCATCGAGGTTCCCAACCTGCCATACATTGATTTGTCGCTGCCATCGGTGGGAGGCAGTTCCCGCCCCACCATCGGCGTGATTCCCCAACGCGGCGGCGAAATACCCATCACCGGTATTACCGGCGTTCCCCTACCCGATTACAAACAAAAACAGCGGGTGAACATCCTGCTTTTGGGTATCGACAAACGCCCCGACGAGCAATACGCCCGCACCGATACAATGATTTTAGTGACGATTGACCCGGAAAACAAAACTGCCGGGATACTTTCGTTGCCGCGTGACCTTTGGTTGGAAATTCCCGGTTACGGCGAATCGCGCATCAATACCGCCTACTATCTGGGGGAAAAAGACGGCTATCCCGGCGGCGGTCCCGCGCTGGCGATGAAAACCGTGCAGTACAATTTCGGTGTTCCCGTGCATTTTTATGTGGAAGTGGATTTCGACGGGTTCCGCAAAATTGTTGATACGCTCGGTGGGCTAGACATCAATGTGCCATACACGCTCGATGACCCGACCTTCCCCAGTGATGATTACGGTTACGACCCCTTCCATATTGATGCCGGTATGCAGCACATGGACGGCGCAACCGCGCTGAAATATGCTCGCACCCGCCATATCGACTCTGACTTTGGGCGCGCCGAACGCCAGCAGCAGGTGCTCATCGCCATAAAAGATAAAGCCCTGCAATTGGGGCTGCTGCCAAAAGTGCCCGAACTGTGGACGACCATGGCAGGCACGGTAAAAACCGACTTGCAATTGGTGGATATTTTGGAACTGGCGAATCTTGCGCCGGATATTGCCCCGGATAAAATCGAAACGGTGGTGCTGGACGAAAATTACACCGTCAATTATACCACCGATGGCGGGGCGATGGTACTTTTGCCGCTGCGCGAGAAAATCCAACCGGTGATTGACCGTATGTTCGCCGAAGTGAAAGCGGACGAACCGTCGCAAGCGGAAATTATCGCCGCGCAAGCCGCGCAAGCCACCCAAACCGCGCAGATGCAGGCACAGCAACAGCAGCGAGAAGAGTTGAAAGCCCAACTCGCCGCCGAAAACGCCAATATCATCATTCAAAACGGCACGCCCACCGAAGGGCTGGACGCGCAAACCGCGCTTTTCCTCAAAGAGCAGGGCTTCAATATCGTGCAATTCGGTCCCGCAGAAAGTACCGATTACCCTCGCACGGTCATCGTAACTTACAGCAATAAAGATTACACACTCGGCACGCTGGTGAATTTCTTTAACGTGGCGCCCGAAAACGTGCGTCGCAGCCCCAACCTGCAAAGCGATGTGGATATCCGCGTCATCATCGGCGCAGATTTCCAACTGCCGGAAGAATCGCCGCAATCATCACTGCTCAAATAACCGTTCGCATTTCCGCACGGGGACTGACAATTGTTCAGTCCCCGTTTTTTTTTTTGCGCTTTTTTCGGAACAATTACAGAACATCCCGGTGATACACTAAACTTTAACGCAATGTGTCATTATTGGAATCCATACCAACGGAGGTATTCATGATTTCATTCAGTTTAACTGAAGAGCAGCAGATGTTGATTGACGCCGTTCACCGCTATGCCGAGCGGGAACTGCGGAAATCAATGCGCGATGCTGACGAATCGGGAAACTTGCCGCCGGAACTCATCGCTTCCGGCTGGGAATTGGGACTCATCCCCAGCAGCATCCCCGAAACTTATGGCGGTTTTGGCGAACATTCCGCCGTAACCGGCGCGCTGTACACCGAAGAATTGGCATGGGGCGATTTGAGCGCGGCGATGAACCTGCTGACGCCCAATTTGCTGGTCATCCCCCTGCTGGAATACGGAACCGACACGCAGAAAGAATCGCTGTTACCGCAATTTTGCGATATGGAATTTGTGCCTGCCACTGCCGCACTGCTGGAACCACACATCACATTCGACCCGCACAACCTGCGCACCATCGCCGAAAAACAGGGCGATACATACATACTCAATGGGCAAAAAGTGTATGTGCCGCTGGCGGCAGATGCCACCCACATTTTGGTGTATGCCAACGACGGCGGCACAACCCAAGCCTTCATCGTGGAAAACGGCACTACCGGATTGACCATCGGCGAGCGCGAGAAAAATATGGGCATCAAAGCACTGCCCACCCACAAAATTTCGCTGGAAAATTGCGCCGTTCCCGCCGAAAACAAATTGGGCGGCGAAAACGGCATCAACTTTACCCGACTGCTCAATTACAGCCACGTGGCACTCGGTGCGATGGCGGTGGGCATTGCCAAAGCCAGTTACGAATATGCGCGCGAATACGCCAAAGAGCGAGAAGCCTTCGGCGAACCGATTGCCAGCCGTCAAGCCATCGCTTTTATGCTGGCAGAAATGGCAATCGATATTGATGCCGCCCGTTTGATGGTCTGGGAAGCCGCATGGAAACTCGACCGGGGCGAAGACGCCACCACCGAAGCCGCACTCGTCAAAAAATTTACCGATGAAATGGTGATGACCGTCACCGATGGCGGCGTGCAGGTGCTCGGCGGGCACGGATACATCCGCGAACATCCCGTCGAATTGTGGTTCCGCAACGGGCGCGGATTCGCCACCTTCACCGGTATGGCGATGGTATAGCCGGTTTCAGGTTTCAAGTTTCAGGTTCAAAGTTCACCGGAGGACATCCTATGATTGACTTCTCTCTTTCAGATAAAATAAAACAGCAAAATATGCAGATGCAGATGGTCGCCGAAGGGCTGATGCGCCCCGTTTCACGGGAGTTGGATGAAAAAGAACACGAAAAACCGTGGGATTTCATCAATGCCACATGGCAATTTACCAGCGCCCAAACCGCCCGTATGCTGAAAAAACTGGAAAAACAGCAAGCCGGAGAAATTGCAGAAAAAGAAGAAAAAGCCCCCGGCGAATATTATATGAGTTTGATGTATATGATTGAACGGCTTTCGTGGGGCGACGCCGGCATTTATCTGTGCCTGCCGATGTCGGCGCTGGCGGGGTCTGCCATTGAGGCGGTGGGCACGCCGGAGCAGAAAAAGCGATTTCTCTCTCGTTTTGCCGGTGGTGAACCGAAATGGGGTGGTATGGCAATCACCGAACCGCACGCCGGTTCCGACACATCCGCCATTCGCACCACCGCCCGTCTCGACCCGGAGACCAACGAATGGATACTCAATGGCGAGAAAATTTTTGTGACCAACGGGCTGATGGCGGCAGAAAAATCGGATGGCATATTGGTGGTGTGGGCAACAGTTGACCCCAGCGCGGGTCGGCGCGGCATAAAAAGTTTTGTGGTAGAAGCCAACACCCCCGGTATGAAAGTGACCAAAGTGGAAAATAAACTCGGTATTCGCGCCAGCGACACCGCCGCCATCGTTTTTGAAGATTGCCGCATTCCATACGATAACATTCTGGGCGACCCGGAGGTGAAAACCACCCAAAAAACCAAAGGTTTCAAAGGGGTGATGAAAACGTTTGATGCCTCTCGCCCGCTGGTTGCCGCCAGCGCACTGGGGGTGGGACGCGCCGCGCTGGAATTCACCAAAGAAGCGCTGAAAAATGAAGGCATCGAAATTCGGTACACCGCGCCGCGCCACCAACTGACCGCCATCGAGCAGGATGTGATGGAGATGGAAGCGCAGTTGAAGGCGGCATGGCTGCTCACCCTGCGCGCCACATGGATGATGGACCAAAAATTGCCGAACAATCTGGAAGCCAGCATGGCAAAAGCCAAAGCCGGAAAAGCCGTGACATTCGTCACCCAAAAAGCGGTGGAAC
>JALVZI010000645.1:15301-17903 GCA_027022125.1 Anaerolineae bacterium
ACTGCTCGGCACGCTGGGTTATTCGCGCGATTGGCTGGTGGAAAAATGGATGCGCGACGCGAAAATTAACGATATTTTCGAAGGGACGGGGCAAATCAACCATTTGATTGTCGCCCGCAGAATTTTGGGTTATAACCGAACACAGTTAAAATAATTGTGATGCGTGAAACGTGATGCGTATTTCGTATTGCGTGATGCGTGGAACTTGTAACCCTGCTACCTTGCTACCCTGCTACCCTGAAACGTGACTTACAAAATACAAAAGAGGAAAAATGTCATCCATTGTTGAAGTAACCGACCTCCGCAAGCAATACACATCCGACCATCCACCGGCGGTTGACGGGGTTTCGTTTCACATTCGGGTTGGCGAAATTTTCAGTCTGCTGGGACCGAACGGCGCGGGCAAAACCACCACCATTTCGATGCTCGCCGGGCTGGTAAAACCGACCGGCGGCACGGCAACCATCGGCGGGCACAACATCGCCACCGAACCGCTTGCCGCCAAACGAGCCATCGGACTCATTCCGCAGGAAATCGCGCTCTATCCCGCCCTCAGTGCGCGGCAAAATTTGCGCTTTTGGGGTGAAATGTACGGTCTTTCGGGCAAACGGCTGACCGACCGCGTGGAAGAAGTGCTGGCGCAAATCGGGCTGACCGACCGCGCCGGCGATAAAATCCAAACCTTTTCCGGCGGCATGAAACGGCGCGTGAATATCGGCGCAGGATTGCTGCACAAGCCCCAAATCGTATTTATGGACGAACCGACGGTCGGCATTGACCCGCAATCGCGGCGCGCCATTCTGGATATGACCAAAGCCCTCAACGCCGAAGGGATGGCGGTGCTATACACCACCCATTATATGGAAGAAGCGCAAGAGTTAAGCGACCGCATCGGCATTATGGATAACGGCAAACTCATCGCGCTGGGAACACTGGATGAACTGACCAAAACTGTGGGACAGGCGGACACGGTCAGGTTGGAAATCAATGAAGGCATCGAAGGGATAGCCCAAAAATTGGCATCGCTGCCCGGCGTGCGGCAATCGGTGCGAAAAGAGGCGGAAATTACCCTGCTGGTGGATGACGCCAACCATCAACTGCCGGACATCATCTCGGCGGTGACTGCCGCCGGCGCGCACATTTCCGGCATCGAAATTCAAGAGCCAAATCTGGAAGCCGTATTCCTGCATTTAACCGGCAAAGCCCTGCGCGATTGAGGTGCGACCATGAAAAAAGCATTCCTCATCGCGTGGAAAGATATTTTAACAACTTTATACGACAAATCCGGCTTCGCATACCTGATTCTCACCCCGCTGGCGCTCACGTTAATTTTCGGATTGGCATTCGGCGGGAAAGATGACAGCGCCAATTTTCGCATCCCGCTGGCGGTGGTGAATCACGATACGCCCGTTTCCGCCGACGCATCCGGCGGCGACATACCGCTGCCAACCGGTATGGAACTGGGGACTATCATCGTCAACGTGCTGACCTCGCCCGAACTGAGCGACCTGCTGGACACCACCGTGCTCACCGATGAAACTGCGGCAAAAGCCGCCGTTGACGCGGGAAAAGATTACACGGCGGTGGTCATCCTGCCCGAAAATTTGTCGCAGGCGGCAATATCGGGCAAGCAAGCAACCATCGAAATATACAGCGACCCCGCCAAAAGCACCGGCGCTAAAATTGTGGAAGGGATTATCACCCAAATTACCCGTCAAATGGACAGCGGGCGCATTTCGTTTACCGTCACCTTCCAAAAACTCATCGAAAGCGGGCGCATCGCGCCGGGCGGCATTTCCACCATCGCTCAAAAACTTGGTGAGCAAATGCAATCGGGTAAACGACCTGTCACCGACATCATCACGCTGGAAACGGTTGACGCCGCCGGAAAGAAAGTAAAATTCGACCCGCTGGCATTTTTCGCGCCTAGTATGGCGATTATCTTTCTGGCTTTTGGCACATCGCGCGGCGCGCGTTCCATCTTGCAAGAAGAGCAAGCCGGTACATTTGCCCGTTTGAACGCCACACCCACCAACGGCGCGATAATCCTGCTCGGAAAATTGCTCGGCATTCTGTTCAACGGCATCATTCAATTCGGCATTTTGCTGATTGCCGGCGCGCTGCTGTTCGGTCTGCGCTGGGGAAATCCGGGTGCGGTGGCAGTGCTGGCAATCGCGGTTATTTTCGCGTTTTCCGGCTTGGGATTGCTGCTGGCAACCATCGCCAAAAACGAAGAGCAGGCAAACACCATTGGCACATTCGTTATTTTGGTGCTGATGATGGTAGGCGGGAATTTTGTCTCGGCGGATAACTTTCCGCACTGGCTGACGACCATCGCCAAAATTACGCCGAACTATTGGAGTATGGCAGGATTCGCAAAATTGTGGCAGGGGCAATCGCTGCCGGACATTCTGCCGGAACTGCTGGCGCTCGCTCTGTTCTCGGTGGCGTTGTTCGGCGCGGGACTGGCGCTGTACCGGCGACGGGTGCAGGTTTAGGAGGCGCTGTCCACTGAAAAAACCACAGAGACGTAGAGGCACACGGGAGAAACGCACCATGAGCAACCCCGTAGAGACGCCCAAGTTGGGCGTCTCTACGGGGT
>JALVZI010000646.1 GCA_027022125.1 Anaerolineae bacterium
GCCGATTCGCGTTCCAGCGCCTCAAATGCGGCGGACAGTTCATTGGCGGGGATGGGGTCGGCTTGCAGCGCAGTTTTCACTGCGCGCAGTTTGTCCTCCATTTCCAGATAGGCGTTCGGCTGGGCGGCGCGAAAATCATCTTCAAACGTTTCCCACAGGTCGTGCAGTTCGTCATATTCTGCGGCGGCGATGGCGGTATCGCCGATTTTCGCCGCGTCCGCGCCCTCTGCGGCGATATGAGCGATGGCGCGCAGGTTTTCGGCAAAACTCGGCGATTGTGCCAGCGCGGTCAGCGGGATTGCCACCAGAAGTATCAGCAGAAAGATGGTGCGGGGTATGTTGCGTCGAATGTGTTTCATAAAATTCCTCCGAGAGATTGATAAAGATGATGGTAACTATTCAGCCATAGGCTAGATAGAACACAGATAACGCAGATAACACGGATGGACGCAGATTTTTTCTGTATTTTATCTCACTGCGGCGGTATTTCGTAGAGACGCCCAAATTGGGCGTCTCTACGGGATTGGTCAGGATGCATTCTCCCCTGCCAATTTCATCCTGAGTAGCCCGCAGGGCGTACCGAAGGGTGAAATCGGTACGCGCGGTGAGTAGTTACGTTGAAATATATCCCTTGCTCCTTGCTTCATACTTCCTACTTTCTTTATGTCGGCGTTGGACGGCTATTTGTCAAGATAATTATCAACCAAATGAACTATGCCCGTCATTTGCACATTTTCAAGTACCATATATGATAATGTACTGCATTGCCGATGAAATTATATTCGGTATCTCGATAAAAGATAATTAGGATACCCTAATTTAAGGATGTAAAAAAATGTCGGCAATTTCAATTACCGGTGAAAGTACCGAAATGTACTTGAAAAGCATCGTCGAGTTGGAGATGCTCACCGCACCGCCGGTGGCAATTTCTCATCTCGCCCAGCGGTTGGGTGTGTCGTCGCCGTCCGTGCTGGAAATGGTCAAACGGCTGGCGGTGCAAAATTTAGTGACCCACACCCCGTATAAAGGCGTTTCGCTGACCGAACGCGGTCGGCGGCGGGCGATGGCGGTTTTGCGGCGGCACCGGCTGTGGGAGCGATTTTTGGTGGACGCGCTGCACCTGCCGTGGGAAACGGTTCACGATTATGCCTGCCAGTTGGAACACGCCACCGCGCCTGCCGTCACCGATGCGCTGGCGGCGTTTCTGGGCAATCCGACTGCCTGTCCGCACGGCAACCCCATCCCCGATGCGGTGGGTGATGTGCAGCCAAGTGTCGCCGTGCCGCTGCTGGAACTGCCGGTGGGGCAGTCGGCGCGGTTAGCGCACATCATTTATGAGGAAGCCATCCTGCTCGAATATCTGGCGCGGCGCGGGCTGGTTCCCGGTGCGCGGCTTATGCTGGAAGACATCGCCCCGTATCAGGGACCGCTGATGGTTCGGGTGGATGGGTCCGAACATCCGGCGGCGCTGGGGCGCGAAATTGCCGCCCGTGTGTTCGTCCTTCCCGATTGAGCGCCTTCAATTATTGAACTTGTTGAAACTTTTTGTGTGGCTGAAATTCATCCACGAATTTTCACAAATTTCACGGATTTTAAATGTCATTCCGGAATTTCCCGCAGGGAAATATCCGGAATCCATAGCGAAACACTGTGGATTCCCGCTTTCG
>JALVZI010000647.1:0-4405 GCA_027022125.1 Anaerolineae bacterium
CTGCCCGGCGTGAATGCTGTATCCGATGCCCACGCCGCCGCCGTGATGAATGCTGACCCACGTTGCGCCGTTGACGGCGTTCACCAGCGCGTTGAGCAGGGGCCAGTCGGCGATGGCATCCGAGCCATCGAGCATCCCTTCGGTTTCGCGGTTGGGGCTAGCCACCGAGCCGCTGTCCAGATGGTCGCGCCCGATGACAATCGGTGCGGAAACTTTGCCGCTGGCAACCAACTCGTTAAATTTCAGTCCGGCTTTGGCGCGGTCGCCGTAACCAAGCCAGCAAATGCGCGATGGCAAACCCTGAAATTCCACCTTTTCCTCCGCCATTTTTATCCAGCGTGCCAAATGTTCATCTTCGGGGAATAGTTCCAAAATGGCTTTGTCGGTTTCGTAAATGTCCTGCGGGTCGCCGCTGAGTGCCACCCAGCGGAACGGTCCCTTTCCTTCGCAAAAGAGCGGGCGGATGTATGCCGGCACAAATCCGGGATAATCGAAAGCCTCTTTCAACCCGTTGTCGAACGCGCGTTGGCGCAAGTTGTTGCCATAATCAAACACCACCGCACCTTTTTTCTGCCAGTCGAGCATTGTTTTTACGTGCGCCGTCATCGAGTCGAGCACGGCTTGCTTGTATGCGTCGGGGTCTTTTTCGCGCAACTCGGTGGCTTCTTCCAGCGACATTCCGGCGGGGATGTAACCGTACAGCACATCGTGCGCAGAAGTCTGGTCGGTGACCACATCGGGCACAACACCGCGCCGGTACAGTTCGGGCAGGGCTTCGGCGGCATTGGCAATCAGCCCCACCGATTTCGGTTCGCCTTTTGCCAGCGCCTCTTCCACCCACGTCATCGCCTCTTCCAGATTGTCGGTAATGGTATCAATCTGTCGCAGCGAAAGCCGCCGCTCGGCGCGCCAGCGGTCAACTTCCACAATCAAGCCGACACCTTCATTCATCGTGATTGCCAGCGGCTGTGCGCCGCCCATTTCACCCAGCCCGGCGGTCACCACAAATTTTCCTTTCAAACTGCGCCAGCCGTTCTGCCGCGCCAGCGAGCCGAGCGTTTCGTATGTACCCTGCAAAATGCCCTGCGTGCCGATGTAAATCCAACTGCCGGCGGTCATCTGCCCGTACATTATCAAACCTTCTTTTTCCCATTTGTCGAAATTTTCCTGCGTTGCCCAGTGTGGCACGATGTTGGTATTGGCGATGAGCACGCGGGGTGCATCTTCGTGGGTTTTGAACACCGCCACCGGCTTGCCCGACTGCACCAGCAGCGTTTCATCCGGTTCCAAATTGCGCAGCGATTCCAAAATCGCATCGAAAGCCTCCCAGTTGCGGGCGGCTTTACCGCGCCCGCCGTAAACGATGAGATGTTCGGGGTCGCCCGCAACTTCCGGGTCGAGATTGTGCTGAATCATCCGGTATGGCGCTTCGATGAGCCAGTTTTTACACGTTAATTTTGTCCCCCGCGGGGGATGAACTACACGAGACATATGTCACCTCCAAAGGTTGTTTCGGGGTATGGTTCATTGACCACCGAGTCACTTTTACAAGTTTTATGTTTTTGCCAACAACTTCCGTGATGCGTGATGAGTGAAACGTGATGGTTGGTCGACCGGCAGTGTTCGCGGTAGATAAACGTTTTGCGTTGCCAAGCCCAAAATAGAACACGGACGGTGCAGATTGAACGGATTTATACGGATAAAACCGGGAAAATCAGTGAGAATCCATTTCATCCGTACAATCCGTGTGCTGTTATAGTCGGTTCACGGGCAAAACTTTTCACCGGCAGGAAAATCACGTTTCACGTCCGGTATTGGCGGCAATAGAGACGGCTATTTGTCAAGATGATTGTCAGCCAAATGAACCATGCCAGATGTTTGAAACTCTGTTTTGAAATGATATTCATCGCCCCGAAAGAGTGCGGTGTACCACACGGCAGGGCGTTCATACCCGGTATCATCCACAGTGTATGTCAGACGGTCAACCAAAAAGGCGGGGGAACCCGGCTCGGTTTGCAGCAATTCGGCTTCGTCCGGTGTGAGAATGTGCGCTTCGAGCGTGTGCACGGTGCGAATGAGCGGTAAATTGCAAGTGTGCACCAGCAAATCGTGCACCGAAAGGTTCTCCAAATCATAATCCAGCAACTGTGGACACAACGACTGCGCCAAATAGCGCGTTTCATACACTACCGGTGTGCCATCTGCCAGCCGCAGCCGCCGAATGCAGAGCACGGGGTCATCGGTGCCGATGCCCAAATGCCGGGCGATGTCGGCAGTGGCGGGAACAATTGCCGCGTACAAAACCCGTGTACCCGGCTGGCGATGCTGACGGCGCATATCTTCGTTAAAACTGGTGAGCGTAAAATAACTGTGCTGCGAGGCTTGCGGATTGACAAACGTGCCGCGCCCCTGCTCGCGGCGAATGAACCCCTGCCGCGTCAGCATATCCAGCGCTTTGCGCACCGTGCCCCGACTGGCGTTGAAAGTTCGGCATAACGCCGCCTCGGTGGGAAGTTGTTCGTCGGGGGCATAATCGCCATCCAGAATTTTCCGGCGCAGAATTTCTGCCAGTTGATGATATTTCGGGGCGGGTCCCGTTAGAACCGTCATATTTTCTCCATCGAATCAACAAATTATTTGTACAGACAACCAGACAAATGCAATATACCACAGGTGAAATTTGGAGTCAAAAATTGATTTTATGCGGTTCGCGCATTTTAGTGTATTATCAGGCTATCATCCCGGAGGCACGGTTATGATATTGCAACTCGGCAGCATTTTTTTCAATGTGATTACCCCCGTTTTTGCGCTGGTAGCCATCGGCTATTTTGCGCGCGCTCCCCTCGGATTGAACGCCCGCACGCTCTCTCGATTCGCATATTTTATTCTCATCCCCGCATTTGTGTTCGATGTCATCCGCACCACACACATCCAAGCCTCGGATGTGGCGCGGATGACGGTTTTTATCGTCGCGGTACATTTAATATTGGCGGCGGCAGGCTGGACTGTGGCTCGGTTACTGCATCGTTCATCGAAAATGGCAGCGGCATATGTGCTGATTGCCATTTTCGGCAACGTGGGAAATTTCGGGCTGCCGTTGATTGAGTTTCGGCTGGGAAAAGATGCTATCCCCATCGCCACGGTGTATTTTCTGGCAATTATGACGGTATCGTTTGTGGTGGGGGGGGCGGCGGCAAATTTGGATGGCGGCAGGTTGAAAGCCACGCTGGCGGTTTTTAAAACGCCCGCGCTACTGGCACTCATTCCCGCATTTGCGGTCAACTGGCTCGATATTCAACTGCCGTTGGCAATTACCCGCAGCACCGGGCTGCTCGCCGGGGCGATGATTCCGACCATGCTGGTGGCGCTCGGTGTGCAACTTTCGGGGATGAAAACATTCCGCTTCAGCAGCGATGTTATCATCAGCAGCGGCATTCGGCTGCTGGGCGGCGCACTGCTGGCAGCGATACTCGCCATTCCTTTCGGGCTGACGGGGGTCGCACGGGGTGCAGGTATTTTTCAATCGGCGATGCCTGCCGCCGTGCTGACCTCCATCATCGCCATTGAATACAACCTGCTCCCCGATTTTGTGACCACCACCGTGCTATTTTCCACGCTTGCCAGCACCATCACCCTGACACTGGTGATGGGGTTGGTATGAAAATCGCCGTTCGGAGAACAAAAAAACCGAGCGGAAAATCCCGCTCGGTTTTTGGGGGGTGGGGGGCTATAAAATTCTGTCTTCCAAACGCTCCAACACGCCGATGGTTTCTTCAACATAATGTTTGAACGCACTATACGCCTCTTGCGCCGCGGTGGTGTTACCGTGGTTAAATGCTTCCACCACCTGATGGGCAAATTGATGTACTTTTTTATGCGGGTCTTCCAAAGCGACAAATTCCGGCAGAGAACCAAAATCACCTTTCCCGCGACCGTAATACCACCGTCCCAGTGTACAACTTTCGTGGCTGCCCAACTGGTTTTCATCCAGTGTGATATTTCCGGCAAAGAGTGCGTCCAAACGGCTCACCCATCGCAGATGAGCCAGTTTGAACAAATCAAACTGCTTGATGCCGTCCTCGCGTTCTGTCATTTTAAATTCAATAACAACCTCAGATAATTCGTTGGCGATATTACCCAGCATCTGTGCGGCGGTGGTCACTTTTTGCACTTCGTGATTCACCATTTGCACATTTTCGTTGAGCCGTTGCATCGCTCTGTTTTCATCACGCACAGAGTCGGCGATGGCATTTGCCGCGTCCATCACCTCCGCCGAACTGGCTGCCATTTCTTCGGTGGCGGCAGTATTTTCTTCCACAATCGCCGATACACTTTCCACTGAACTGACCAACTCATCTGCAGAAGCATCCACTTCCTCTGCGCCGGCAGCGCTATTTTCAACCTG
>JALVZI010000647.1:4415-5781 GCA_027022125.1 Anaerolineae bacterium
CAACCTGCTCTGCCACCGCTTGCACCGCATCCAGAATGTTGGATAATGCCTCTCCGGCTTGATGTGCACCACTAATGCCCTCTGCCACAGCCGTATCCACCACATCTCTCGCTTCTTTGGCTTCACTGACACTGGTTTGAATACCGGATACCAACTCGGTGATTTCCTCGGTGGCTGCCGCCGATTTTTCCGCCAATTTTCGCACCTCATCGGCAACCACGGCGAACCCTTTGCCGTGTTCTCCGGCGCGTGCGGCTTCGATGGCAGCATTCAGCGCCAGCAGATTGGTCTGCGCGGCAATATCGCCGATTGTTTCAACAATCGCGCCGATTTGCTCGGAACGCGCACCGGCTTCGTCAACTTTTTCGCCCTGCAATTGAGACGCCGTGCGAATACCTTCTATACCGCTGATAACCTTCTCCACAGTGGCGACACCGCTTTGCGCAATTTCTGCCATTTTTACCGCCTGTGCCGCGCCTTCTTGCGCGCTCTCCGATACCTGTTGGATGGCAGAGTTAATTTGATGCGCTACTTCCGCCGATGCAGCTGCCGCTTTTGCCTGCTCTTGCGCTCCCTGCGCCACATCGTCAATGGCGCGGATTAACTGATCGAGCGTGTTGACAATCTGCTCGGCGCCATCGCTCTGGCTGATGGTGTTGGCGGTAATCCGGTCAATGGTATCGGTGATGTTCTGCATTGCCACCCCAGATGACACGGAAATTTCGGACAATTGCAGAGCATCTTCACCCATTTGGGCAACATTATTGAGCATCACTCGATTACCGCCAATCAGATGCTCTGACATTTTTTTGATGGCATCCGACATTTCGTGCAATCGTTTTATCAACCGGTTGATGGCGTGAGCCAACTGCCCCACCTCATCCTCCGAGCGAAAGTCAATGGGCTGCGTTTCGATGGTATACGATTGCGTAAAATCATTGGCGGCAATTGCCAGTATCAAATTTTTGAACCCCGGTAAATCCTGCTGCGTCACCCGGTTCGCCAATTGGGTAACTTTGATAAACGGGGTTAAAGTATTGCGGACACCGTAAATGGTGGCAACTGAAATTATCAACCCCGCCACAGCCAAAGTGTACAAAAATATCAACAATTGCCGAACCTGCCCATCGGCTTCTTCTTGAAGAATTGTCACAGCATCATTAGAGGTTGATAACAATTCTTCGTTATGGTCAACAATATGGTTGATGGCATTTTTAAACTCCGGGGAAGCCGGTTCGGTGCTCATAACCACATCCAAAGCATCTTTGAACGGTTCCCATATATCTTCTACTGCTTGTAACGATTGCGCGGCTTCTGCCGAAGCGGGCGGCAAACCAAGCGATTCGCTACCGTTCATCAATCCGTG
>JALVZI010000648.1:0-3239 GCA_027022125.1 Anaerolineae bacterium
CCATCGCGCCCGCCGGTTTGCCCCGTTTTCCCGCGTGGCGGACATTGGCTGCGGCATCGGCGGCGACAGTATCGCGCTGGCGGGGGAAGTGTCGCACGTTTTTGCGGTGGATATTGACCGCACGCGGTTGGAATTTGCCGCGCACAATGCGGCGGTGTATGATGTGCGGCAAAAAATCGGGTTC
The DNA here is from genome assembly GCA_027022125.1 of Anaerolineae bacterium. Classification (GTDB taxonomy): domain Bacteria; phylum Chloroflexota; class Anaerolineae; order 4572-78; family 4572-78; genus JANTHQ01. Next base: position 185 of record JALVZI010000648.1, read on the forward strand.
GCGCAAGCCGACGGGCTGTGGCTGCCCGCGCCGTCTGCCGCCATTGATGCTGTTTTCGCCGACCCGGCGCGGCGTTCCGATGGCAAACGAACCTTCAATCCCAAAATGTACCGTCCCCCGCCGGATGAACTTTTGCGGCGGTTCGGACAAAAACCGCTGGGCGTGAAACTTGCGCCCGGTATTGATTTTTCGGGATTACCGCCACACGCAGAAATTGAAATTGTTTCTTTCGGCGGGGAGGCGAAAGAGGCGGTGCTGTGGCTGAACGGGCTGGCAATGGCGGGCGTTTCGCGGCGGGCTACCGTGCTCCCCGCCGGCGAAACCATCACCGATGCGGCGGATGATGTCTGCGCGGTGGGGGCGCCGGGGGCGGTGCTGTGTGAGCCGGATGCGGCGGTCATCCGCGCCGGGCTGGTCAAACAGGTGGGGGCGCGGCTGGGATTGCATCTGCTGGATGAGCACATCGCCTATTTGAGCGGTGATGTGTTGCCGGACAGTTCGCTGGTGCGCTGCTACCATATCGAGGCGCAATTGCCGCTGAAAGTGAAAGCCATTAACCGGTATGCCCGCCGCCATCACATTCGGCGGCTGAATGTGAAACAGCGCGGCACGGGGCTTGCGCCGGAAAAAGTGGCGAGTCAATTGAAATTGGCAAAAGAGGGCACGGAGCGCACGCTGATTTTGATGCGGGTGCAATCGCGGCACATCGCCCTGATAGTGAAGCGTGATGCGTGAGAGGGATAGGGATTCGTTGACTCGCTGAATCGTATTGTGTATTTCGTATTGCGTGAAGCGTGATGAGTGATGAGTGATGAGTGATGAGTGAAATGGATAGAGATAGGGATAGGGATAGAGACAGGGATTCGTTGACTCGCTGAATCGCCAATTGCAACCCTGCAACTCTGAACCGACTTTGGACTTTGGACTTGAAACCCGAAACCTAAACCGGAGGGAAAAATGCACAAAATTTTGGTTACGGATGAACTGTCGCCGCAGGGGATGGAACTGCTGGCAACCGCGCCGGATGTGACGGTAGATGTGCGCAAAGGGCTGTCGGAGGCGGAACTGGCGGAAATTATTGCGCCATATCACGGCTTGATTATCCGCAGCAGCGTGAAAATAACCGCCGCCGTGCTGGAACATGCCGATAATTTGCAGGTTATCGGGCGGGCGGGGGTCGGTGTGGATAATGTCGATTTGGAAGCCGCCAGCCTGCGCGGAGTGATTGTGATGAACACGCCCGGCGCCAACAGTATGGCAACCGCCGAACACACCATCGCCATGATGCTGGCGCTGTGCCGCAATATCCCGCAGGCGTACCATTCCATGCTGGAACTGAAATGGAACCGCAAACAGTTTGTGGGCGTGCAACTGTATCAAAAAACGGTGGGTATCATCGGATTGGGGCGCATCGGCAGCCGGGTGGCGCTGCGCTGTCGCGCTTTCGGGATGAATGTGCTGGCTTTCGACCCGTATATCGGCGCGGATGCGGCGCGAGAGTTGCAGGTAAAATTGGTCGATTTGGATGATTTGTTTGCCGAATCGGATTTCATCACTCTGCACACCGCGCTGACCCCCGAAACGAAAGAAATGATAAACGCGGAAACCATCGCCAAAATGAAAGACGGCGTGCGGTTAGTGAACTGTGCGCGCGGGGCGCTGGTCAGCGAATCGGATTTGGCGGCGGCAATTCAAGCGGGAAAAATCGCCGGGGCGGCGCTGGATGTTTTTGCCACCGAGCCGCTCCCCGCCGACAGCCCGCTGCGCGGATTGCCGCAGGTGATTTTCACGCCGCATCTGGCTGCCAGCACCGTCGAAGCCCAGCGGGATGTGGGCACGCAAATTGTATCGCAGGTGTTGGACGCACTGCGCGGCGGCGATATTCGCAATGCGGTGAATATGCCGCTGGCAGAACCGAACATCGTGCAGATGATGCGCCCGTATTTGAAATTGGCGGAAACGGTCGGCAGTTTGCAGACACAGTTGGCAGAAGGGCGCATCAAAAAGGTGGAAGTGGAATTTAAAGGCGAGTTGAACCGGCAGGTAAAATTGCTGACGGTGGCGCTGTTGACGGGATTGCTGTCGCCCATTTTGGAAGAGCGGGTCAACTATATCAACGCGCCGCATCTGGCGAACCGGCGGGGAATTTCCGTTTCGCAGACCACCGGGTTGGATGCGCGCAATTATCCGAATCTCATCACCTGCCGGGTGCAGTGGGAAAACGGCAGTCGGCTCATTTCGGCGACACTGTTCAGCCCCGATGAACCGCGCATTGTGCAGATTGACAATTATCGCATGGATGTGCGCCCCGACGGGCGAATTTTGGTGCTCGAATCGCGCGATGTGCCGGGACTGCTGGGGCGGGCAGGCACAATTTTGGGGGATGCGGGCATCAATATCGCGGCGATGCGTTTCGGGCGGACGGAACCGGGCGGGCAGACGCTCACATTCATCAAAGTGGATTCGCCCGTGCCGGAAGCGGTCATCGCCGAGATGGAAGCCTTCGAGCCGGTGGAAAAAGTGGTTCAGGTGAAATTGTAGGGTTCAAAAAATGATTCCTCTGAAAAAACTAAAATTCTCGCGCAAAGACGCCAAGACGCCAAGACGCCAAGACGCCAAGAAAAACAAAGATTTCTGTGTTTGAAAATGCGTAATTGCTCAGTCTGTGATGGTATATCTTGCCGATTTCATCCTGAGTAGCCCGCAGGGCGTATCGAAGGGTGAAATCGGCAAAATACCATTGCACGGTGAGCAGTTACGTCATATTTTTGTAGGGGCGAAGCGCCGCTTCGCCCCTACGGTACCATGACGATTATTCAAAATAGAATCACACCCTGTATCGTTACAATTTTTGTTTGATAATTCGTGTAATCTGTGGAAATTCGTGGCTGAAATCTGTGCTCATCCGTGTCATCTGTGTTCGATTTACTCTGTGGCTGAATAGTTACCCCAAAAAACAAAAAGGCGATTGTCCGAGCAGACAATCGCCTTTTTTGCGTTTGATGGGAGTTATCGGGTTTTCTGCCAGTCAACATGCATAATTTGCACGGCGGCA
>JALVZI010000648.1:3249-5780 GCA_027022125.1 Anaerolineae bacterium
CGGCAGCGTTGGAGCAGGTGTTTTTCGGGTCAGTTTGCCATTCATATCGCTGCACGGCGGGTTTGCCGTTTTCCAGCGGCACTACAAACCAGCGGTGCGAATTGCTGTCCGGCGCGGCAAAATCGAACACATACCGCCCGTTGGCGTCTGTTGGCGCGGTGTTGAACACACTACCGGCGACGCCAACTTCTCCAACCTGCATGGTCACACCGGATAGCGGCAAGCCATCGGCGCCGCGCACCACACCGATGACACGCACCACATCGCAATTATTTTCCGTTTGGATGTTTGCCACCCGATACAGCGGCAGTGGCGTGGGTGAAGGTGACGGACGCGGGGTGAAGGTTGGGGTGGCGGTGGGGGTGCGCGTGGGGAAAGGTGTGGGCGTGAATGTGGGTGTAGCGGTCGGGGTGGGAGTGCGCGTTTCGGTGGGCGTCGGTGTCAGCGATGGGGTCAGGGTGACGGTCGGTGTCCATGTGGGCGGGAAGAGCGAGGTGGGTGTGCTGGTGGGCACTTTCGCCACAAATTTCGGTGCGGCAGATTGCATCACTTGCGCCACACGTGCCGTCGCTTTGCTGGGGGGATACGGGTTGAACGGTGCTTCGGGCACAACAAATAGCGCGGCGATGAACAAACACGCCAGCAGAGTCATTCCGATAACGACGACCAAAAGAAATGTTGCTGTTTTTTTCGACATCCCACAACCTCCTAAAAAACCTACGGGGTGGCGGTTGGCTGCACCGAACCGCCGGGTTGATTCAAAATATCGCTATCGCTCACAAAGGTGCAAAATTCTGTATCATCAATTTTCAAAAAACCGACACGCAATTTGGTGTCCGGTTGGGTTTCGATTAACCGGGCGGAGGCGGCGAGCAACTGCTCTTTCAGCGTTTCTGCCGGATAGTTGGGATACCACCCCAATTTTCCGGCGAGCAGTTGGCGGCGCAGTAATTCTTCGGTGGCGCGGTCAATCTGCGATGCGTCGGGAATTGCCACAATGATGTCGGAATACTGCCGGAAGAGTGATTCATAACTGGCAGTCAAATCGGAGCGAACCTGCTCGGCGTTTGTTTCCCATTCCGGCACCAGTGAAATGCCGAATCCGCCCCGCGCAACGCGGTACTTTAAACTTTGCCATTCAATCTGGCTGTGAATGATGTTCACTTTGCCGGAAAGTTGCTTTTCCGCGGCGAGCGCATCGGCGAAAAAGGCGGTTTTTGCCGCATCTTCCGCCAGCAGTGCATCGCGCAGCGCCGAAAGATTTTCCGGTTGAACTTCGCCGCCTGTTTCCACCAAATTTTTGGCGACTTTTTGCGCCGCTTGCCAGCGCGTTTTTTCGGCGGTTTGCACGGCTTCGCTCAGCGGAATGGGTTCGATGGCGGGCAGTTCCAACTGCGATTCGCTTTTTCCCGCCAAATCCGGCGGGGAAAGACTGGCGTTCAAACTTTTTCGCGCCGATTCCGGGTCATCAATTTTTAAATAAATCTGATTCAACTGCTCTAAAACCGATTGCCGGTATGCCGGTTGCAAATAATTGCTTTCGGTGGCGACGATGTACGCCTGGTCGAGATAGATTTTCGCGTGCACCGCATCGCTCAGCGCCGCCAACCCCGACCCAGCCTGCAGAAAAATATCGGCGCGCAGCGTGTCCGACAAATCCGGGCTGAGTGTGGCAATTGCGCCTGCCAACTCATAACTCAGCGCGGCGCGGGCGGTGTCGTCCTGCCGGGAAAATTTTTCGCCGAGCAGTAGCAGCGTGCCCGCCGTTTGTTTCGGCGCGAGTGACGGCGTGCTGATAATGGTTGCCAGAGCGGTTCCCGGTCGCGATTTTTCTATCGCCAAATCTATCACATCTTCGGGGGCGATGCCGCCCAGTTGGGTTACTGCCAGCGCCGGGTCAATCGGTATTTGTTGCAGCACCGTCTGCGAACTCTCTGCGGTGGTTGTTTCGATGCTGTCGGGTTGTCGTAAAAAAAATCCAACCAGTGCCAGCAGAAAAATTAAAAGAATGATGACTGCTGTGCTGGCAATGGCGATAATGCCAAATTTATTTGATGATTTGAGCATGTAACTGGCTCCCCAATAAGGTATAATTCAAAGAACCAGTATAACATTGAGTTAAACTGTCCACAAATGATTTAATTTGCGATGCGTTCGATATGGGCGCTGGCGCGTTGATTTGCCAGCCATTGCCGAAACGCTGCCACCCGCAATTGATAGTGATATTCCGGTGTCAGCGGGCGATTGTCGGCGCGGGTTTCTACCCGTATGATGAAAAATCCGTCGCCGGAAGCCAGCACATCGCCGGTTGACCCCGGCTGGATAGCGAAGGCTGCGGGTTCGAGGTCTGCCGGCAGAACGCCAATTCCGGCGGGAAACCAGCCCAAATCGCCGCCGTGCAATTTGGCGTCGGCGGTGCAGGCGTTGGTTGCTGCCAGTGTGGCAAACGGCGTGCCATCGGCGAGTTGCCGGCGGGCGGCTTGCGCCGCGGGTTCATCGGCAAAACGCAGACACCGCGCGTGAATTTGGGC
>JALVZI010000649.1 GCA_027022125.1 Anaerolineae bacterium
TTGCGGCGAAAGTATCAGTAAGCCATCTTTGCCGTGAAGCAGCACTTTCCCGTTCCAAAACTGAAAACCGCTCGCCGATTGCAGCGCCGACAGGAATTTCTGCTCTTGCGCCATCACATCTTCCGCGCACATTTTCCGCGTGGTCGCCACCGCACCGATGGTCAGCGCGCCGGTGTCGGTTTCGGTATAACTTGCCGTGTAATTGTTGCACCCCGCCGAACCGGAAATCTGCCCGGCGTCAGCATCCAGCATCAGCGTGACCGGCGGTTCTGCCAGCACCGGTGTCGGTTTCATCGGATTATCGAAACCCGTCAGCACCCACGTTGTGCCCGCCAATCGCGCGGCTGTCACTTTTCCGATTTCTTTTTGCGGCAATTCAACCAATTTATCGCCATCCAATTTAAATGATTTGACCACTTCCAGTGTGGCGCAGCACATCGGGTCATTTGGTCCCTGCGTGACCATATCCACCGCAATGATGCCATCTTCAATTTTCACGGAAATCAGATTACTGCGGTCGCCCAAAACTGCCGTGCCGACATTCACCGGCGTGCTGCTCAGGTTCAGCACTGCCGCCACATACGTGAAAACGCCACTGCCGCCGGAATTTTCCGCCAGAAAAACGGCGGCATCGTCCACCCCGTCGCCGTTCAAATCACCGAAAGCATAAAAATCATCCAAAAAATCAACGCGGGGGCGCGACGCGCCACCTTCCACAAACGGTTTGCCTTCATAATGACCATCGGTCAATTGCACAGCAGTATCGTAAATGCCGCCATATTGCGCGTTTTTCAGCATATCAACCGTCAAAGCGATACCGGCACCCCCGGTGTTCAGCGCGGGGATCCACAATTTTTGCCCGACTTCAATCACATCGGGATTGTCAATCACCGCGAAAGAGGGGTCTTCGGCGGCTTTGGCATTGGTGGCATCCACAATTTTATCATACGCGAACATATCGCCGTAATATTTCAGCGCCAGTTTACTGAGCCAGTCATTCGCCTGCACCACATATTCCTGCCCGTCCGACACCTGCGCGGGCGGGGCGGCGGATACCGACACAGCCAGCATCAGAATGAGTATGATTGCCAGTAACAGTTTTTTCATTTCCAAATCTCCTATGGTTTTCAGTGGTCAGTTTTCAGTCGACCATATCCATCATACCATACTGACGTTCATTTATCCCGCTATTGTTCCCGCGAAAAACCGGCAGTTTCCCCACGAATACCCCACGCGATGAGTCCCAGTGCGGCGAGCAACCCCGCCAGCGAGAGCCACATCCCCCACCGAAACGCGCGCGGCTGATAGCGAAGTGTCACCGTGTGCGCCCCCGCCGATAGCGGCACGCCCAGCAGCACCCCATCGGCGCGGATGAGCGGCGCGGATTGCCCGTCCACAGTGGCGCGCCAGCCCGCGTCCCAAATTTCGCTGACCACCAGCAGACCATCCCCCCCTGCCGACACATCCAGCGCGAGAAAACCCGCATCCGCCCGGCGGACGGTCACACTGTCCGGCGCGCCCATTTCCGCCAGCGGCACATCCGCCGACACCAGCGCAGTGGTTTTCAGGTCGAAATCATCCGCCGCCAGCGCGTGCCAATCGTCTCCGCGCGCCAGCCGATGCACCAGCCACGCCCGCGGAAAAGGGTCGGTTACTTCAAAAATT
>JALVZI010000650.1 GCA_027022125.1 Anaerolineae bacterium
CTGGCGCCCAGCGCCAGCAGAAAGCCGACGCCCGCCAGCAGAACCAGAAAGCGGGTGTGGTGGTCGCGCTGCCACCATGCGCCCATCGCTGCCGCCAGCAGGGTGAAAATGCCGATATAACCGGTTTCCACCCGCTGCCACGGTCCCCAGTGCAGGGCGGGGTCGCGCCCGAAAAAGCCGGGGATGAGCAGTCCAATCAATTGCGCCGGGTGCAGCGAGTATTGCGCCGCGTCGGGGTACGGCAGATGCGCGCGCGGGGTGAACCGGCTCATTTCCAGCGTGGGAATGAGCCACAGTGCAGAAAGTCCGACCATCACGAGCATCGCCAGCGCCAGCAGAGAAACGGGATGCGTGATGCGTGATGCGTGATGCGTGATGCGTGAAACGTGATGCGTGAGGTGTGATGCGTGAAACGTGACTTTGGACTTGAAACTTGAAACCTGAAACCTGAAACTCGTTTCCCACAGCGTCAGCAGACCCATCGCCAGCAGGATGAACAGGGTGATTTGCATGTGTCCCGCCAGCGTGGCGATTGCCAGCACTGCGCCCGCCGTCACCGCGCACCGCGCCGAACATTCCACCAGCGATTTGTGGAAAAAGAGCATCACCGGCGGCAGCCATGCCGCCACCGCAATCATATTCAAATTTCCGAAATGGACGATGAACAGGTCGGAAAATTCAAACGCCAGCGCTCCGGCGAATGCTGCCAGCGGGTGCAGGCGCACGGTTTTCGCCAGTGGACTGTGCTGCAAATAGAGAAACATACTGAACCCCGCCAGCCAAAAATGGAAAATCGCCAGCAATTCCAGCGTGCGCACGGTGATATGCGGGTGGAGTATGAAAATCAGCAGGTTGATGGGATAAAACAGCCCCGATTGCGGGTCGGCGGCAAAGGGTGCGCCGCTGTACAGATGCGGATTCCACAGCGGGATGATGCCCTGCCGCAGGCTTTCGGCGGCGAAACGGTAGTTTGGCAGCAGAAAGGGCACCAAATCGCCGCCACCGGCGGGCATCCACGTGTTGGGGGTGAACAGTATTTGCCAGAAGAAACCCACCGTTGCCAGCGCGAGTGTCGCGCCGGCAATTGCAGCAATTTTTATGGAGTTGCGGGGGTCAGATTTTGGGTTCAAAAATTATTTTTTGTCGCCGGAGAAAGCGTCAATCAGTTTCAGGTAATATTCCCGTTCCATCGGCTGACCTTTGCCCTTTTCGCGGATGTAACTTTTCAGTTTGGTGGCTTTCAGCACCGGGATTTCGGTATTGTGGATGACCAATTCGACATCGGGGTTGGTGAACACGATGAGCGGTTCCAATACCACGCCCGCGCCTTCGGGCAGGACGGCATCCATCATTTTGAAAACGGCGTCGGCATTTTGTTGCGCTTCAAAAGTCGGGTTGCCGAAATTCTCTTCGGCGAAAAAGCGGAGCATACGTCCCACCGAAAAGGGGCGTTTCCATTTTTTGCCGTCCACTTCGATTTTCCCGTTCTGCCCTTTGGTGGTGATGGCATACACCCTCTGCGGGGTGAGCAGGATGTGCGCGGCTTTGGTGGTGTAATTGAAAAGGTAATTTTTGCTGTCGAACCCTTTGAGCGCTTTTGCCAGCGTTTGGTCGGCGCGGGGTTCTTTGACCCAGTGGTTGACCAAACTCGAACTGATGTTGGA
>JALVZI010000651.1 GCA_027022125.1 Anaerolineae bacterium
CATAGCGAAACACCGTGGATTCCCGCTTTCGCGGGAATGACATTATAAAAGTTGCCGATGATTTTTGTAATTTCGACACACTTTTCAAAAGTTTCATTTAGTTCCAAGCGAATAGTCATTTGTCATTCGTCACTTGTCCTTTGCTGACGACTGACCACTGACGTTTTTTGCTCATTGATAATTGTTCATTGCTTACTGGCGGAGGCTATAAATGTTACAACGAGTCACCGAAAAAATTCCGGTGGATGTAGAAACCGGATTAAAACGCAGCGCACCACTGTTAAAAATGGCTGCCCCATTCGTGGAGAAAAAAGCAGCGGCAACCATCGCCGATTTTTTGAACCGGCGGCGTGAAGCCCGTCTGCTGGCAGAACGCGGCGAAACCGCCATCGAAACCGCCCCGCCGCCCCAACCATCGGGGGTAGAGCGCTCGCTGCTGCCGCTGGTATCGGCGCTGGTGCTGGGCATCGGCGTGGGCATTTCAGCCGGTATTTTGTGGGCAAAAAAGGCAGGTGAACGATGAATCTGGTCACAGCAGCACAAATGAAAATCGCCGAAGATACCGCCAACGAGCGCGGATTGAGTTATGATGCCATGATGGAAAACGCCGGTCGGCAGGTGGCAGAAGCCATCGCCGAGCAGTTTGGCACTGCCGGAAAACGGGTGACAGTGCTGGTGGGTCCCGGCAACAACGGCGGCGACGGGCTGGTGACGGCGCGCTATCTCACCGATTTGGGCGCGTCGGTGTCGGTTTATGTTTGGAAACGGAAAAATCTGGATGCCGACCCCAACTGGGAGCGGCTGTCGGCGTATCGGTTGCCGGTGGTTTTTTGGCAGGAAGATACCGACGCGGAACAGTTGAAAAGTTTTGTGGAAAACAGCGCCATTGTGGTGGATGCACTGCTCGGCACGGGCGTTTCGCGTCCCATTTCCGGCGATTTGGCTGATTTGCTGCGTGTTGTGCGGCAGGGGATTGAGCGTCGCCGCACAGCGGACGCACCCGCGCTGATTGACCCCATCGACCCGCCCAAAAGCGATGAAATCGGTCCCGTGATTGTCGCGGTGGATACCCCGTCCGGCTTGCATACCGATAGCGGCACGCTTGACCCGCTGACTCTGCCCGCCGATTTGACCGTCACATTTGCCGCGCCGAAACGGGGGCAGGTGCTATTTCCCGGTGCGGCGTTTGTGGGACAATTGCTCATCGCCGATATTGAAATTGCCGCAGACGATTTTCCACCCGATTTGCCGCAATTGATTACCGCCGAAGATGCGGCGGCGTTGCTGCCCGTGCGCCCGATTTGGGGACACAAAGGCTCATTCGGTAAAGTGATGGTGGTTTCCGGCTCGATAAATTATGTCGGCGCACCGGCGCTGACGGCTTCTGCCGCATATCGGGTGGGTGCGGGGCTGGTGACGGTTGCCACGCCGAAAGATGCGCAGGCGATGGTTTCCGCCCACTGTATCGAAGCGACATTCATCCCGCTGGAAACCGCCGGTGGCGGCATCGGCGCGTTTGCCACCGCCGCCGTGTTGGAAAAATTGCCCGGCTATTCGGTGGCGCTGGTGGGTCCCGGATTGGGGCAAACGCCCGCCGCGAGCCAGTTTTTGCAGCAGTTGCTGTACAATTTCCCCGCAGAAAAACCGTTGGTACTCGATGCGGATGCGCTCAATCTGCTGGCGGAACTGCCCGACTGGTGGGAATTGCTGCCGCCGCAAGCGGTGTTGACTCCCCATCCCGGTGAAATGAGCCGGTTGTCGGGCTTGCCCATCGCCGAGATTGAAGCACAGCGGCTGGAAATTGTGCCCGAAATGGCGCAAAAATGGAACACGGTGGTGGTGTATAAAGGTGCATTTTCGGTGATAGCCTATCCGCAGGGGGAAGTGGCGGTGCTGCCATTTGCCAACCCTGCGCTGGCAACTGCCGGTTCGGGGGATGTGCTGGCGGGCAGTATCGCCGGTATGCTGGCGCAGCACGTGCCGCCGTTCGATGCGGCAGTGGTGGGGGCGTATTTGCACGGGCTGGCAGGCGAAATTGCCCGCGACCAACTGTGGGAAGCGGGCGTCATCGCCGGAGATTTGCTGCCACTGCTGCCCCGCGCCATCAAAGAATTGCAGGGCGTGTAAACGTATTGCCTGCTGTATGAAAATGCCAATCTGGATATTCGTTTGGTGGACAACTTTTAGGTCTGGAAGTACTTTATGAACTTGTTGAAACTTTTTGTATGACTGAAATTGAGCCACGAATTTTCACAAATTTCACGGATTTTATGTCATTCCGGAATTTCCCGCAGGGAAATATCCGGAATCCATAGCGAAACACCGTGGATTCCCGCTTTCGCACTCGCAGGGCACAGGCGGGAATGACATCATAAAAATTACCGATGATTTTTGTAATTTTGACACACTTTTCAAAAGTTTCGTTTAGTTCTATGTTATACGATATGCATTGACTGAAAGGAGTGTGCGATGAGCCTTAGCAAGTACAAGCATATTGTTTCCAGTTTGGCAGCCGGTGGGCTGCTCTTGGTCGGTCTATTTTTGCTGTTGAATAGCACCCTTCAAATCGTCCGTGCCGACTCTGGTAGTTTGTTTGTCACAAGTGGCGGCAGCGGCGATTGTTCTCAGGCTGCCCCTTGCAATTTGCAAACCGCTTTGAGCCAAGCCGCCGATGGCGATACCATCTATGTTGCCCACGACATTTATACCGGTACCGGTCAGTCTGTCATCACGATTGCCAAATCCGTCACCCTTTACGGCGGCTGGGATGGCGCCCCCACCGGCTCGATAGTGCGTGACCCGGATGTGTATCCCACTATTCTCGATGGTGAACGGACGCGGCGGGTAATCTACATCTCTGGGAACATTACCGCCACGGTGGACGGATTCACCATCACCGGTGGCAATGCTGCCAATGCCTCTGTACGCACCGGTTACGGCGGCGGAATATGCAGTTTCCAATCTACCCCCATCATTGCTAATTGCATCATCACGGGCAATGTAGCCTATACGGGAACGACCATATCTGGCTCTGGCGGTGGAATTTATGTTGAGATACCCAATGGCACAGTTGTAATTACAGGCAACAGGATTATTTCCAATGTGGCTAGCCTGCGTTACAGGGGGACCGGCGGAGGGATTTACATTCTCAGCGCGCCGGGAGCGCAGGTCATCAACAACGTGGTGATGAGTAACACGGCAACCTTTTCAGCCACTCGCGGCTACGGCGGCGGCATCGCTGTTGGGGGTGTGAGTGCAAACACCCTCTTGCAGGGAAATGAGGTGGCGTACAATGTCGCCATCCGGCAGGGCGATGGTACCCGTGGTTCTCAAGCCTACGGCGGCGGCATTGACATAGGAAGCCACACTGTGGTTATCAGCAGAAACACAGTGCTCAGCAACACCGCTATCATCACCGGCGGCAGCGGCAGTGGCGGTGGCATCGCGGTGATGGGGAGCAACGATGTTGTGCTCGATGGCAACCGGGTAGCGTACAATATCGCCCAGCAAGATACCGTCAACATCCCCAGTAACAATGGTGGCGGCATCTATTGCTCCGCCAGTGACAACATCATCATCCGGAGGAACGTCATCCGGCACAACAGCGCCAGTATCTCCTATACCGGCGGAGGCGGTGGTGTGAGACTCTCCGGTTGCGATCAAGCCACGTTGACCGGCAATACCGTCGAGGACAACTTTGCTTCTCATGCCGGGAACGGCTATGGTGGCGGATTCCACGCCTATGCCTCACAAGGGATAAGCCTTGACGCCAACCGGTTTTTGAACAACACGGCTTCTTCGGCTCCGTGGGGAAGGGGTGGCGGACTCTATTTCTCTCGTAACACGATTTTCACGATGACCAACAACATTGTGGCTGCCAATTACGCTCGTCGGGAAGGTGGCGGCGTGGCTTTTGAGACTAGCGCAAGCGCGCCGGTTACCGGTACACTGATTCACAACACCATCGCTGCCAATGACCGGGGCGAAGGTGACGGTCGCATCGCCATCTACCTTAATGACCCCTATGTTACACTGGTGCTGACCAACAACCTTATTTACAGCCACACCTACGGCGTTTACGCCACAACCGGCAGCACAGCCACCCTTTATAACACCTTATTCTACGCCAACAGCAGCGGCGATATCGGCGGGAGCGGAGCAATTACCAACACCAACCCCATTACCGGTCGAGAGCCGCTGTTGACAACCGACTATCATCTGCGGAGCGGCTCCCCGGCAGTTGATGCCGGCTTGACCCTGTTGTGGCTGACCGCCGACATAGACGGCGATGTCCGCCCTCAAGGCGCAGGATACGACATTGGCGCGGATGAGTATGGATATGTTGTGCAGATTTACTTGCCGCTGGTGCTAAAATACTAACCTACTGCATCATCCACGCTAAAAAGTAGGATTATGCCGTCTGTAACGGCTCATCTGAAAATTTTCACCACAGAGGCACAGAGACGCGGAGAATTTAAAAATTTTTGAGTTTCGGTTCTAATTTTCATCAAAAACTACAAATTCTGCTGTATAGTCGGCTCTCAAACCTTATTTTTCTCTGTTTCTTTGCGCCTCTGTGGTTTAATTTTTCCACGGGCAATAACCCGACAATTGAGGTTAGACGATGCACTGCTTGTGTGAACCAACGCTCCCTCGCTTTTCGATGCCTTGCTCGGTAAAAGTGATAATGCAAGCAGAGAAGTGTAACTGAACTTGCTGATTGACTGACAAAACTCGAAAACCGCGTTATCCTGTGGTGTATGGTCGAAAAAGGAAACACATGTCATTCCCGCCTGTGCCCTGCGGGTGCGAAAGCGGGAATCCACTGTTTTTTGCTGTGGATTCCGGATATTTCCCTGCGGGAAATTCCGGAATGACATTTAAAGTCCGTGAAATTTATGAAAATTTGTGGCAGATTTTCTATCAAGCCGAAATTTTCCATAACATAATCGAAGAAAATCCGCAAAACTGATGTCAAAAAAAGATTTGTCAGTCAATCAGCTGAACTTGTGTAATCTACAAAAAAGCGAGAATACTTTCTCGAAAACTCATTTAGTTCGTTAACATCAGTTCGGAACTTTTGCCATTCCGAAACTCCCCGCAAGAAATTATCCGAAATCCATTCTCCGGTTTACTTGGGAATTTGTCGACAAATTCAACCCGCTCACACGCGCATTTGGCTACTGCTGATTTTGAAATGGCGGGAACCGTTACCGTCTGGTTTCTAATGGAGCAACTTTTGTGGTCGCCCGAAACAGGGCAATTACTCCGAATTCAGAACTGGTTGAAACTTTTTGTGCGATTGAAATGCAGTTACACAAAAAGTTTCAACCAGTTCATAAAAAATACCGTGTGTTTCTGTGATTTTTGCACGCTATTCAAAAGTTTCATTTAGTTCCAGATTAAATACAGTCAATGCGCCCTAAAGTTACAAAATGGCTATTGTTTTGTTGCCGTAATTTTGATACACTGAAACGAAACCGTATTCACAATACTGCCACAACATAGAATTTTACTGTAATGTATTGCACATACCCGATTGGTAGACAAATACATCCGATTCCATTGCTTATTGTTGCTGTTTCCAGTCTGTTCACCTTTAACCTTAAAAGCGAAAGCCGGATGCAGATTGACTTTGGGTATGGAAACAGACCTCGGGTGAAGGGAGGTATTATCGAAACAAACAACAATTGACGTTTTACGGCATACATAGAACTAAATGAAACTTTTGAAAAGTGTGTCAAAATTACAAAAATCATCGGTAATTTTTA
>JALVZI010000652.1 GCA_027022125.1 Anaerolineae bacterium
ATCTGACGCTGACAGTCATTCCGTCAAATACCGCCCAACAGCGATAATTCCACTTTGACAAAAGCGTTTTGATTTGTATCATGGACAAGCCTCACTATCCAGTGAGGCTTTTTCAATGCCATTTTGAGCTGTGAGTGACTATCCACCGTAGGGGCGGCTCGCGAGCCGCCCCTACAATTTACGCCCGCGAAGAATTACAAAACGCGAACCAACTTTTCTACTGCACACCATAGCGCATATACTCTCAGGAGTTCGACTATGCAAAAACCCCCAATCACCCAACTGGCAGACGAGCGCATCCTCATTCTCGACGGCGCGATGGGCACGATGATTCAGCGATACAACCTTTCCGAAGCAGATTACCGCGGCGAGCGATTCAAAGACCATCCCATGCCGCTGAAAGGGAACAACGACATTCTCTCGCTCACCCAACCGCAAATCATCGCCGAGATTCACCGCGAATATCTGGCGGCGGGCGCGGATATTCTGGAAACCAACACCTTCAACGCCACCGCCATTTCGCAGGCGGATTACGGCACGCAGGCGTATGTGTATGAGATGAACCGCGCCTCGGCGGAGATTGCCCGCGCCGCCGCCGATGAATTCACCGCCAAAACGCCGCACAAACCGCGATATGTCGCCGGTTCGATGGGACCGACCAACAAAACCGCCTCTCTCTCGCCGGATGTGAACGACCCCGGCGCGCGGAACGTCTCTTTCGATGACCTGAAAGCGGCATACAAAGAGCAGGCGCGCGGATTGCTGGACGGCGGGGCGGAACTGTTGCTCATCGAAACCATTTTCGACACACTGAACGCCAAAGCCGCCTTTTTCGGCGTGGATGAACTTTTTGAGGAAATCGGGCGCAGTGTGCCGGTGATGATTTCCGGCACGATTACCGATGCCAGCGGGCGCACCCTGTCCGGGCAGACGACCGAAGCCTTCTGGAACTCGGTTATGCACGCCAAACCGTTCAGCGTCGGGCTGAACTGCTCGCTCGGCGCGGCGGAAATGCGCCCGTATCTGGAAACGCTGGCAAATGTCGCCGACACGCACGTTTCCTGCTATCCCAACGCCGGACTGCCCAACGAGTTCGGCGAGTATGACCAAACGCCGGAGGAAATCGCCGAGCAGTTGCGCGATTTTGCCCAAAACGGATTCGTGAATATCGTCGGCGGCTGCTGCGGCACAACCCCCGACCACATCCGCGCCATCGCCGCAGCGGTGGAAAAGTTTCAACCGCGCCCTGTGCCGGAACACCAACCCGAAACGCGTTTCAGCGGGCTGGAACCGCTGGCGGTCACGCCGTTCAGCAATTTCATCAACATTGGCGAGCGGACGAATGTCGCCGGTTCGGCGCGATTCCGGCGGCTGATTCACGAAGAAAATTATGAAGAAGCCATCCGCGTTGCCGCTCAGCAGGTGGAAAACGGCGCGCAGATGATTGACGTCAATTTCGATGACGGTATGCTCGACGGTGTGGCGTGCATGACCCGCTTTTTGAATCTGGTCGCCGCCGAACCGGACATCGCCCGCGTGCCGGTGGTGATTGACTCTTCCAAATGGGAGGTCATCGAAGCCGGATTGAAATGCGTGCAGGGGAAGGCAGTCGTCAACTCAATCAGTCTGAAAGAGGGCGAAGACGTTTTCCGCGAACACGCGCGCAAAATCAAACGCTATGGCGCGGCGGTCATCGTGATGGCGTTTGATGAGCAGGGGCAGGCGACCACCATCGAGCGGAAGGCGGAAATCTGCACGCGGGCATATCGTATTTTGGTGGATGAACGCGACTTCCCGCCGGAGGACATCATTTTCGACCCCAACATTCTCACCGTCGGCACGGGCATCGAGGAACACGCCAATTACGCCGTCAATTTCATCGAAGCGACGCGCATCATCAAAAAAACACTGCCGCACGTCAAAGTCAGCGGCGGATTGAGCAACGTTTCTTTTGCGTTTCGCGGCAACAATGTGGTGCGCGAAGCGATGCACGCCGCGTTTCTGTATCACGCCATTCAAGCCGGGCTGGATATGGCGATTGTGAACGCGGGGCAGTTGGCGGTGTACGATGATATTCCCAAAGATTTGCTGGAACGAGTGGAAGATGTGCTGTTCAACCGCCGCCCCGACGCCACCGAGCGGCTGGTGGCGTTTGCCGAAACGGTGAAAGGGCAGGGGAAAGCGAGAAGGGGGGAGGGCAAAGCGTGGCGGGGGCTGCCGGTGGAGGAACGGCTAGCGCACGCGCTGGTGAAGGGCATCACCGATTTCATCGAAGCGGATACCGAAGAGGCGCGGCAGCAGTCATCGCGCGCGCTGGATGTGATTGAAGGTCCGCTGATGAACGGGATGAATGTCGTCGGCGATTTGTTCGGCGCGGGGAAAATGTTTCTGCCGCAGGTGGTCAAATCGGCGCGAGTGATGAAAAAGGCGGTGGCGCATCTCATCCCGTATATCGAAGCGGAAAACGCCGAACACGGCGGGGCGCAGTCGGCGGGGAAAATTCTGCTGGCAACCGTCAAAGGGGATGTGCATGACATTGGCAAAAATATCGTCGGCGTGGTGTTGGCGTGTAATAATTTCGATGTGATTGACCTCGGCGTGATGGTTCCTACCGAGAAAATTCTGGAAACGGCGAAAGCGGAAAATGTGGACATTATCGGTTTGAGCGGGCTGATTACCCCCTCGCTGGATGAGATGGTACACGTTGCCGCCGAAATGGAGCGGCTGGGCTTCACCGTGCCGCTGCTCATCGGCGGGGCGACCACTAGCCGCATCCATACCGCCGTGAAAATTGCGCCGCAGTACAGCGGCGATACCGTGTATGTGCTCGACGCCTCGCGGAGTGTGGGCGTGGCGGAGAAACTGCTCAACCCCAAATCGCGGGCGCAATTTGCGGCGGACATTCGCCGTGAATATGCGGGCTTGCGCCAAAATCATCAAAACAAACGGCGGGCGCAGTCGCTGCTGCCGCTGGAAAAAGCCCGCGCGCGCCGTCTGCGGCTCGATTGGGCGGCGTATCAGTCCCCCAAACCGTCATTTTTGGGCGAAAAGGTTTTCACCGGATTGAATCTGGGCGCGTTGGCGGAATTGATTGACTGGACGCCCTTTTTCCGCGCGTGGGAAATGCGCGGCGTGTATCCGCAAATTTTGAACGACCCGCTGAAAGGGACGGAGGCGAAAAAACTCTTTGCCGACGCGCAAGAAATGCTGGCGGATATTATTTCGGCGGGGAAATTGGAAGCCCGCGCCGCCGTCGGCTTCTATCCCGCCAACAGTCGGGGGGATGATATTCTGCTTTTTGCCGATGATTCCCGCGCCGAAGTGCGGGCGGTGTTCCACACCCTGCGTCAGCAGGCGGACAAGGGGGAGAAACGCCCCAATTTGGCGCTGGCGGATTTCATCGCGCCGGAAGAAAGCGGCACGGCGGATTATCTCGGTCTGTTCGCGGTGACGGCGGGCATCGGCGTGGATGCGCTGGTGGCGCACTATCAGGCGGATAATGACGATTACAGCGCGATTATGGTCAAAGCGCTGGCAGACCGGCTGGCGGAGGCGCTGGCGGAATGGCTGCACCGCGAAGTGCGGACGCGGCTATGGGGATATGCCCCCGCCGAGCAACTGCCGAATGACGCGCTCATCGCCGAAAAGTATCGCGGCATCCGCCCCGCGCCCGGCTATCCCGCCTGCCCCGACCACACCGAAAAAGGGACGCTGTTCGACCTGCTTTCCGTGCCGCAGGCGATTGACGTGCATCTGACCGAGACCTTTGCCATGACCCCCACCGCTTCGGTGAGCGGATTCTATTTTGCCCATCCCGAAGCGCGCTATTTTGGCGTGGGGAAAATCGGGCGCGACCAATTGGAAGATTACGCCCGCCGCAAAGGGTGGTCGGTGGCGGAAGCGGAACGCTGGCTGCGGCAGAATGTAATGAGCGAATGAGCGAGTTTGCGAATGGGCGAATCTGCGAATAGTGCAAATCACCAATCTTCAATCACCAATCAACCAATTGACCAATGAGAACAACCATTGACAAAATTCACAATTTGTGTTATGTTTCGGTTGTTATACCCAACACGTTGAAATGTTTTCTGAACAGTCCAAGTGTGCAATTGGCGTTTGACCACCAATGATGGTCATCCTATATCGGTAGAAAACGCAACAGCGCGTTTTTATTTTATTCCCACATTCCATAAACAAAGGAGGAAGATGTGAAGAAAATTTTTGGTTTGATGATGGTTGTTGTGTTGCTGGCAGCAGTGCTGGTTGGCGTGGTGAACGCCGCGCCGCCCGGACAAATGTCTGAGGGGCAGGAATATGTGGTGCAGGCAAATGACTGGCTCAGCAAACTCGCCGAGAAAAGTTACGGTGATGTGCTGGCTTGGCCCGTCATTTGGAAAGCCACCAACGCCAAATCTGAAACTGACCCCAGTTTTGCATTCATTGCCGACCCCGATGTGATTGAGGTCGGGCAGAAATTGTGGATTCCGGGCGAAGAAGAAGCCGCGCAATTGCTGGCAGAATTTGCCGCCGAACGTGCTGCCGTCTCACCTTCCGGCTCGGCGGAAGTTACCGGCGAACTCGATTTGCTGTGTGTGGTCGAACTGGAATGGTGTGAAGGGATGGTCGGGGAATTTAACAAACTGTATCCCGGCATCGTCGTCAACTGGGTGAGAATGTCCAGCGGCGAATCGCTGACCCGCCTGCGAAACGAAGCCAGTAACCCCCAATTTGATGTGTGGTGGGGTGGTCCGGTTGACAGTTACATCGCTGCGGCTCAAGAAGGGCTGTTGGAACCGTATGACTCTCCCAATGCCATAAACCTCCGCGACCCGAAACTGATGAAAGCCCCTGATAACACCTGGTATGGTATTTATGTCGGTTCGTTGGGTTTTGCCACAAACACCAACTATCTGGCAGAACATCCCGGATTGTCTGCGCCCACCTCGTGGGAAGATTTGATTAAACCGGAATGGAAGGGGCAAATTATGGTTGCTCACCCGTCCAGTTCCGGCACATCATACACCCATTTGTGCACCAACATTCAATTGCGCGGCGAAGATGCCGTGTGGGATTACGAAAAGAAACTGGCAGCCAACGTGTTGCAGTTCACCAAAAGCGGTTCTGCGCCGGCACGGTTTGTCGGTGCGGGTGAAGCCGCCGTGGCGATTGTTTTCTCGCACGATGCTGTGAAACAAATTGAAAACGGTCTGCCGCTGGTTGTCACCTTCCCCAGCGAAGGCACCGGATATGAAATCGGTGGCACGGCTATCATCAAAAACGCCAGACACCCCGATTTGGCAAAATTGTGGGTCGATTGGGCGCTGACACCGGGCGCGCAGAAACTGGGTCCCAAATATCAGGCATACCAAGCCCCCACCGTCAATGGCGTCGAACTGTCACACCCCGAACTGCTGGATGTTAACCTGATTGATTACGATTTTGAATACTGCGGCACACACAAAAAAGAATTTGTCGACCGCTTTACCAACGAAATTGCCAACGCCGACAACTTGAAGAAATAGCGTTTACTTTTGTAACTGTACGGGGCAAGATGGGAAAAACGCCCTTCGATACGCGGTTCGCGCAGCGAACCGCTACTCAGGATGCGTTTTTCCCTGCCGATTTCATCCTGAGTAGCCCGCAGGGTGTATCGAAGAACTAAATGAAACTTTTGAAAAGTGTGCCAAAATTACAGAAACCATCGGTAATTTTTTAAATGTCATTCCCGCGAAAGCGGGAATCCACTATGTTTTGCTGTGGATTCCGG
>JALVZI010000653.1 GCA_027022125.1 Anaerolineae bacterium
CTGAGTAGCGGTTTGCGGAGCAAACCGCGTATCGAAGGGCGTTTTTCTTGCCGATTTTTACCCTTCGATACGCCCTGCGGGCTACTCAGGATGAAAAATCGGCAAACGTCAACAGAACCTAACACGTTACAATAAAATGGTAACTTGCTCAGGGGGGCGGAAAAACCGTAGGGGCACGCTGCAGCGTGCCCCTAACCAAGAGAATCGGTCAGTTTGCACTAAAATTCGTAGGGGCGGCTCGCGAGCCGCCCCTACTCCACATCTGTATTTTGGCTTGCAGGGGGAAATCAAAATCTCACCGGGATGTCAATGACCGGTCAATGCGCGGAGAACTAAATGAAACTTTTGAAAAGTGTGCCAAAATTACAGAAACCATCGGCAATTTTTTAAATGTCATTCCCGCGAAAGCGGGAATCCACTATGTTTTGCTATGGATTCCGGATATTTCCCTGCGGGAAATTCCGGAATGACATTAAAAATCCGTGAAATTTGTGGAAATTCGTGGCTTAAATGCAGTTATACAAAAAGTTTCAACAAGTTCGGAAAGAAATTTCTGCGATGCGTAGGGGCAACCCTTGTGGTCGCCCAAAACAGGGCAGCCACAAGGGCTGCCCCTACGATTATTCGAGGCGAACACAGCGCGCTGAATAGTTACACCAAATTTAAAGAGCGTGAGATGAGGGATAAAGCAATCAACGTCACCGTAACGGATGATACACTAACGGTTGATTTGGAAGATGGGCGTACTATTTCCACGCCGATTGTCTGGTATCCGAGACTGGCGCACGCTACCCCCGCCGAGCGCACTGATTTTCAGATTAGTGGCGCGGGATATGGTATTCACTGGTCTCAACTGGATGAAGACATTGGGGGTAGAAGGTTTACTGTTGGGGAAAAAATCTACGGAGAGTACCGCATCATTCAATCGTTGGTTGAAACAGCGAGCACAAAAATAGTCGCATCACGGCGATGACTGCCCGGCGGGGAGCGGGCTGGTGTCGGCGGGGGGATTGCCGGCGATGTCGGGCGCGTGTTCCATCCACGCGGAACTGAGCACTTTCACCGCGCTGGCGGGGATGGCAAACCCAATCCCCTCGGCGACACTTTGGTTGTGGTCGGCGCGGATGATGAAGGTGTTGATGCCCACCACTTCCCCCTGCAAATTTACCAGCGGTCCCCCCGAATTACCCTGATTGATGGCGGCGTCTGTTTGCAGTAGCCCATACAGCACGGTATCATCATACGCTAGCGCGCGGTTCAGTCCACTGACAATTCCCATCGTTACCGAATTTGGAAAATCGCCCAGTGGAGAGCCGATTGCCAGCACAGTGTCTCCCAGCCGGACGCTGTTTGAATCGCCCCATTTGGCGACGGGTAGTGGCGTGCCGGCGTCAATTTTCAGCAGTGCCAAATCTTGGGTGGTATCGAGAGAAACAATTTTTGCGGGGTACTCTGTGCCGTCTGCCAGCGTGACAATCAGTGTTTGGGCTTTGGCTACCACGTGAGCGCTGGTGACAATATATCCGGCGGGGTCAACCACCGTGCCCGAACCGGCTATTTTTTCCGGGTTGCCGAAACTGTCGCGGTGATGATTGAGCACCGTGACCACAGCGGGCAGCACACTATCCACCACATCTGCCACAGATGGTGTGGCGA
>JALVZI010000654.1 GCA_027022125.1 Anaerolineae bacterium
AAATATCCGGAATCCACAACAAAAAATGGTGGATTCCCGCGAAAGCGGGAATGACATTATAAAAATTGCCGATGGTTTCTGTAATTTTGGCACACTTTTCAAAAATCTCATTTATCTCCCCCTTTAAAAATAACCGTTACCCGGCTATACCCCAACCGTTGCAAAAAATCGGTCATTTGCAATTTTGCCAAATTATCCGCCACAGGGAGCACACCCGCTTCTGTTTCCGCCCACTCGCGCAGTTGTGTTCGCGCCGCGTTCAGCGCCTCTGTCTCCAGCCCGGTGTAATCGGAAAACGCCCATTTGCGCTGGCTGTCAATCACCGCCGACTCATCCGGCAGCAATTCCACACTGCCGATGGTGGCGTGCGGTATTTTCAGAGTGATGCGGTCGCTGCTCGTTATTATATCGGCGGCGGTTATATCAACACCGGCTTGCACATTGCCCACCACCAGCATCAGCACCCGGTCGTTGCCGAATATCCGGTTCCACCACGTTTCATTGGCGCGGTCTTGAGAAACCACCGTTTGCATTTTGAATTGAACGGTGGTCAGCCGACCCAATTCGGTCACATCCAGCACAATCGGTGTGGGGGCGGGCGTGGGGGTTGCGGTCGGCGTGGGCGATGGCGTCGCGGTGGCGGGGGGACTGGCGGGTACGGTGGGCGATGGCGTCGCGGTGAAAGTTGGCGGGGCAGTGGGACGCGGACGCGCCGCAACAGCGGGCACAGTGGGCGTGGGTGTTTCGGCGGGGGCGGATTGCACCGCGCGGATGGCAAACCCAATCAGCATAATGAAAACCAGCGCCACCAGCGCCGATATTCCCCACTGCTGCCATTCTTTCGGAATTGTAAATTCGCCCATATCACTCACCCATTTTTACATCCGAGACTCAACCGTAGCGTAAATTTCCGCTGCGGTTGCCGCCGCACCATCCACAATGCGTGCCAGTGCCGCTGCCGTTTCTGACACAAATGTCTCATCTTTCAAACTTGCCAAATTGATTTTCACGTTCAGCGCGGCACTGTTCAATCCCGCCAATGCCGATTGCGCCGCCGAACCGGCATCGCTGGCGGCGTTGACGTTCCCTTTTTCCGCCACAGGTTTCGCCAGCGCGATAACCGCCGCGCAGGCGCGAGCCGTTTCCAGCGGTACACGGGTGGCTTCTTTTAATGCCGATTGGATAGCCTGCCGCCGCGCCGATTTTTCCGCATCGGTTGCTTTCGGCATACCGAACGCCGCCATCACACCATCGAACGCCGCCACATCCGCCGACATCAGCGCCGTTAACGCCGCGCGCAGCGATTCGGATTTTTCCAGAATTTCACGCATTTCCGCGTCGTATTCCGCATATTTTTTCCGTCCGATGGTCAACCGGCAAACCATACTGACCAACGCCGCGCCCATCGCGCCGTTCAACGCGGCAACGCCGCCGCCACCGGGTGTGACGCTGTCACTGGCAAGCGTGTCGAGAAATGCTTGAACTGTTTGATGTTCCATTGTGTCCCCCTTTTGAGTTCTGGGGGTATTTTAACGCAGATGGGGTTTGAGCACAAGCGGCAATATCGCAAAAAAGGCATCTGTTCGGCGTGCCCAATAGAGCACAGAGAATCGCAGAGTTTTCACAGAGAACTAAATCAAAATTACAAAAAACCAT
>JALVZI010000655.1 GCA_027022125.1 Anaerolineae bacterium
GCCAGAGTATTTTTTTGACGGCGTTCAGTGTATCAGGTTTCAAGTTTCGGGTTTCTGGTTTTGTGGTTCGGCAGATGACAAATTACCAATCTCCAATAACCAACCTCACTTCATCACCAGCGGGATCTACAAATGGAATGGCAGAAAATCAGCGAACGCCAACTCTACCGCTTGCGCCACATCCAACCGCCCCGCGCCGAAACCGAAATTGAGCGTACCACTGCTGCCGCATTCGGTGGTGGCGATGGGGTGCGCCCCCGCGTTGAGATAGGCTTCGGTGGCATCAATATCGTGCGTCAGGGTGGGAACCGCACTCCACAGCAGCGCCACCGCGCCCGCGACGTGCGGGGTCGCCATGCTGGTGCCGCTGAGATATGTATATCCGCCGCCGGGATAACTGCTGCGCGTGCTTGTGCCCGGCGCGGCGATGTCCGGTTTGGGGCGATTGCTGCCATCCACCGTGACCGGTCCGCGGCTGCTGAAACTTGCCAGCGTGTCCGTGCCGGTGGTCAGCGCGCCGACAGTATATGCCGCATCGTAAATGGCGGGCGGGTCGGAAATGGTGCTGCACGCCGGACCGGAATTGCCCGCCGCAACCACCGTCATAATGCCCGCCGCGCGCTGCGCCTCCACCGCCGATTGCAGTGTGTCCCAATCGCAACCCTCTTCAGGGGGGCAACTCCAACTATTGGTGGTCAAATCGGGTGCGAGCGACGGGTCGCCATCCGCAGGCGTGCCGTTCACCGGATACGGTGCCAGAAAAAACTCAAAACATTCCAAATATGTGGCGGGTGTGCCCCAGCCGTTATCCATATTGCGGCAGCCAATCCACTGCGCGCCGGGTGCGACGCCGATTTGATTGCTCCCGCCGTCACTGCCGACCGCCGTGCCCATCGTGTGCGTGCCATGTCCGTGGTCATCGCACGGCACGGGCGAATCGGTGCCGCAGGTGTTGGCTCCGTGTGTGTTGGAATGGATGCTGTCGTGCCAATTGTAATCGTGATTCGCCGTCGTGCCATCCCAGCCGCGATATTGATTTTTGATGGCGGGATGTGTCCAGTCATACCCCGTATCCTGCCCGCCGATGACAATGCCCTGCCCGGTGAATCCCATCGCCCACACATCCGGCGCGTTGATATAACTCACGCCCGGCTCGACGGCGGTAGTGCGGAGCAAATCCATCCACTGCGCGAGGGTCGGCTGCGGCATATCGTTTTTGATGCGCGGATTCGCCACCAATTGCGCCACTTCCGGACGGGCGGCAATCGCCTGCGCCAGCGATTCATCCCCCGTCACCAAAATGGCGTTCACAATATAAAACGGGCGATACGACACGCCGCGCGCATCGAGCCACGCCCGCAGCCCCGCCTGCGATGTCTGCGCCGTGTGCCACAACGCATCTCGCACGGCGCGCCCTTTTTCCGTTTTGGACGACAGTCGCGCCGCCGCCGAAAGGTCGGCACGCGGAACGAGAATCACCAGAAACTCGGCGGTATCTTCCGTGTGGAAAATCGCTTGCAGATGCGCATCAATTTTCGTGGCAGCAGCGGGGGTCGGCGGGGCGAAAGAGGTGAGTGCAATGGCGAGCAACAACATGGGGAACAAAAGTAATTTTCGCATGAAAGTCCTTCCGTGATGCGTGCGTAACTG
>JALVZI010000656.1 GCA_027022125.1 Anaerolineae bacterium
TGCGGATTTTGTTTGCGGTCTTCAATAATTTGAGTGAGTGTGGAAATGAAATCGGACATAAATGACTCCGGGGATATGGAGCAGGGAGCAGGAAGTGTGAGATTTCCCGATCTTACTCCCTGCTCCCTACTTCTTGCCTTCTACAAAACTATCATCGCTTCGCGTTCCGCACCGACCGACACGAAAGCCAGCGGCACGCCCGCCAGTTCCTCGATGCGTTTGAGGTATTTTTTGGCATTTTCGGGTAAATCATCCCAGTGGCGCACATTGGTTGTCGGCTCATCCCAGCCCTGCCACGTTTCGTAAACCGGCTCGACCGTTTCCAGAATGGAGGTGTCGGGCACGTAATCAATCAGCGTGCCATCGGGCAGGCGGTAGTGAGTGCAGAGTTTCAGTTCGGATAGCCCATCCAGCACATCCAATTTGGTGATTGCCAAGCCGGTAAAACCGTTCAGGTACGCGGCAAAACCGATTGCCACCCCGTCGAACCAGCCGCAGCGGCGCGGGCGACCGGTGGTTGCGCCATATTCGTTCCCTTTTTCGCGCAGAAATTCGCCGCTGGCATCGAACAACTCGGTGGGGAAAGGTCCCGCACCGACGGCGGTACTGTATGCTTTCACCACCCCGAAAACGCGGTCAATCGCCTGCGGCGGCAATCCTGCGCCGCTGGGGGCAAAACTCGCGGTGGGATTCGATGAGGTGACATACGGGTAAATGCCCCAATCCAAATCGCGCATCACGCCGAGTTGCCCTTCCAGCAGAATGGCTTTGCCGCCGCGGTAGGCATCGCGCACCAGCGGCACGGCATCCACAATACGGTGTGCCAGCGCGTCGCGCCACGCCATACAGCGGTCGAACAGGTCATCGAACGATAGCGCATCGCCGCCGAAATGGGTAATTTCGCGGTTGGCGTTTTCCAGCGCGGGGCGCAGTCGCATTTTCAGCCAGTCGGGATGCAGTAAATCACCCAGCCGCACCCCTCGCCGAGCGCCTTTGTCGGCATACGCGGGTCCAATGCCTCGTTTGGTTGTGCCGATTTTCTTTTCGGCGCGCGCGGATTCCTGCAGACCGTCCAGCATTCGGTGGTAGGGCATCACCATTTGCGCCCGATTGCTGATGAACAGATTTTCGGTGGAGACACCCGCCGCTTCCACCGCCGAAATTTCTTCCAGCAGACTATCGGGGTTCACCACCGTGCCGGTGCCGATTAAATTGACGGTGTTCGGGTTGAAAATGCCGGATGGCACGAGATGGAGTTTGAAGGTGCCGAAATGGTTGACCACCGTGTGTCCGGCGTTGTCGCCGCCCTGAAAGCGGATGACCATATCGGCGGATTGCGCCAGATAGTCCACCACCCGCCCTTTGCCCTCGTCGCCCCACTGCGCGCCCACAATTGCCGTTACAGACATAAAAACACCTCCGTTTGTATTGCGTAAAACGTATTGCGTGATTTTATGCAGGACGAGATATGAAACACGTTTCACGCATCACGCATCACGTTGAAAAAGCAACTCACCGCGCCGGTGTGGCAGGCGGGTCCTGCCGGATGGACTTTTACCAGCAGGGCGTCGCTGTCGCAATCGTAAAATATCTCGACCACTTTTTGGGTGTTGCCGCTGGTAGCGCCTTTGTGCCACAATTCCTGCCG
>JALVZI010000657.1 GCA_027022125.1 Anaerolineae bacterium
AATTTCACAGATTTTATGCTTAAATTTGAGAAATTCGCGTTAATTTGATGCGGAAATCCGGTCAAACAAAAAGTTTCAACCAGTTCGATGTCATTCCCGCGAAAGCGGGAATCCACTGCTTTTTGCTATGGATTCCGGATATTTCCCTGCGGGAAATTCCGGAATGACATCAAAAATCCATGAAAATCGTGAAAATTCGTGGCTGACTTTCAATCGCACAAAAAGTTTCAACAAGTTCAAATACAAACGCCGATGCCCTTTTGAGCATCGGCGTTTGTATTTTCAATGGACGGGTCAATCGGGTTGGGGGTGGTGAATGTGACCGGCAATTTTTTGCAACAGGTCTCGCACCACAAACGGTTTTACCACATATTCGGCAAACAAATCGGCGTATTTTCCCGTTTCAACTTCATCTTCCAAATAATGCCGCGCGGTGAGCATAATCACCGGAATGTGTTTTGTTTTCTCATCGGTTTTAATGTGCTCCAAAATTTCCCAGCCGTACATTCCGGGCAACATCACATCCAATAGCACCAAATCAATATCATTGTAATGTTCATTCAAAAGTTCCAGCCCCTCTTGACCGGAATATGCAGATAAAACGCGATACCCTTCGCGTTCAAGGATTAACCGCCCCAGTGTAACCATCTCGCGGTCATCTTCAATCATTAAAATCTGTGATGCCATAGATTCTCCCGGATATTTATTATGCAGCTCGTAAAAAATTATATCACAGAACAACTGAACCGTAAATCGGCGATTCAAACTTTCTGCAGTGCTGCCAGTTTTGCCGCCAAACCGAGATACGTTTCCGGCGAAAGTTGCAGCAATCGCGTTTTATCTGCGGGGGGGATGGGTAAATTTTCGATGAACCCGCGCATTTCCGCCGCCGAAATATGCCGTCCGCGCGTCATCGCCTTCAACTGCTCATACGGATTTTCGATGCCCGATTTGCGCATCACCGTTTGCACGGCTTCCGCCAGCACATCCCACGCCGATGCCAGTTCTGCCCGCAGCATATCTTCCGCCGCCGAAATTTTTGCCAGCCCGCGCCGCGCCGATTGCAGCCCCAGCAGCGAATAGCCCAAACCGACCCCGATATTACGCATCACGGTCGAATCGGACAAATCTCGCTGCCAGCGCGAAACGGGGAGTTTCTGCGCCATAAACGCCAGCACGGCATTCGACAGCCCGAAATTCCCTTCGGCATTCTCAAAATCGATGGGGTTGATTTTGTGCGGCATGGTAGATGACCCCACTTCTCCCGCCACCATTTTCTGCCGAAAATACCCTTTCGAGATATACGCCCACATATCGCGCGCCATATCCAGCGCGATGGTATTCACCCGAATGACGGTGTGAAAAATCTCCGCCAGATAGTCGTGCGGTTCAATTTGGGTGGTCAGCGGATTGCAGGTCAGTCCCAGCCGATTTTCGATAAAATTGCAGGTGAATGCCAGCCAATCCACAGCGGGATATGCCGCCAAATGAGCGTTAAAATTCCCCACCGCGCCATTCATTTTTCCCAGAATGGGCTGCGCCGCCAGCGAATCGAGTTGCCGCCGCAGACGGTGGGCGAACACCGCCATTTCTTTTCCCACCGTGGTGGGCGACGCCGGTTGCCCGTGCGTGTGCGCCGG
>JALVZI010000658.1 GCA_027022125.1 Anaerolineae bacterium
GGAAATTCCGGAATGACATTAAAAATCCGTGAAATTTGTGGAAATTCGTGGCTGAAATTCAGTCACACAAAAAGTTTCAACCAGTTCATAATATGGAAATAAAAATCATTCGCAGCCAAAAGCGAAAGAAAACCGTCAGCGCCCGTATGGTGGATGGAATACTGGTTGTGCGCGCCCCCGCCCATCTGTCCGATACCGAGTTGCAGCCGATGGTGGAACGCCTGAAAACGCGAATAGCGCGGCGCGAAACCCAAAAATCGCTGGATGACAGCATTTTGCAGCGACGGGCGCAAGCACTCAACCGCCGGTATTTCGGTGGTAAACTCAAATGGCAGTCCATCCGCTGGGTGACGAACCAGAATCGGCGGGCAGGCAGTTGCACCCCCGCTGATGGCACCATCCGCATTTCGCACCGGCTGAACGACATGCCCGCTTTTGTGCGCGATTATGTCATTATGCACGAATTGGCGCATCTGAAAGAGCCAAATCACGGCAAAAAATTTTGGAAGTTGGTCAACCGCTATCCCAAAACCGAACGCGCCAGAGGGTATCTGATGGCAATCGGTATGGAGCAATTGGAAGAGTGAACCGGAGGAAAAAATGAACGACACCATTCGCAGTGCCGATGGCACTGAACTGTTTGTGCAAAACTGGCTGCCCGCCGAAACGCCCGTCGCCACGCTGGCAATTGTGCATGGGCTGGGAGAATACAGCGACCGCTACCGGCATGTGGCGCAATTTTTTGTGGAAAAACAATTCGCCGTGTATGCGCTCGATTTGCGCGGGCACGGGCGCAGCGGCGGTCAGCGCGGGCATATTGACCGTTTCGGGCAATATCTGGAAGATGTTTCGGCGCTGCTGGCGTATGCCCGAAAAACGACCCCCACCGAGAAAACTTTTCTGCTGGGACACAGTATGGGCGGCGCCATCGTGCTCGCTTTCGCGCTGGAAAACCCGTCGGCGGTGGACGGGGTGATTGCCTCCGGTCCCGGTCTGCGCACGCGGATGAAGGTTCCCGGCTGGAAAGTGACACTGGGAAAAGTGATGTCGAATGTGATGCCGAAAATGTCCATCCCCAACGGCATTGACCCCGCCGGGCTGAACCACGATGCTGAAAACGTGCAAGCATATATTTCCGACCCGCTGGTGCACGATAAAGTTTCGGCGCGGTGGTACACCGAGTTTACCGCCGCCGGCGAGCGGATACTGGCAGACGCCCCGAAATTTGCCGTGCCGGTGCTGGCGATGCACGGCGCGGATGACCCCATCGTCGACCCCAACGGCACGCGCGATTTTGTGGCAAATGCCGGTATTGCTGACAAAAAATTTATCGAATACCCCGGTTTTTTCCACGAAATTTTGAACGAGCCGGAAAAAGAAAAAGTGCTGAATGATATTTGGGAATGGCTGAATGAGCGAATAGCGAATGACGAATAGCGAGTAGCGAATGGTGGTTAGTAATCAGTTGTCAATCCCAAGTTTCAAGGTAGCAGGGGGACAAAATTTCACGCATCACGCATCACGTTTCACGCAATACGAATCACCAATAACCAATCTCCAATCACCAACTTCCAATGCCCAAACACATTTTGTCCCGTGAAAAACGGTTGGCGCAACTGAAACGCATCGGGGTGCGAA
>JALVZI010000659.1:0-2865 GCA_027022125.1 Anaerolineae bacterium
TTCCGGTTCGGTGACGATTATCCCCGCGCCCACCCCCCTACCCCCCGATGCGCTGTTGCTGGGGCTGATGAGCGATGCCAGTTTCACAGACGGGGTCGGCACGCTGCACGTGCTCGGTGAACTGCGGAACGATTCAAATGTGGATGTGGGGGAGATGTCGGTGACGGTGAGTTTTTACGATGCCACCGGCGATTTTCTGGCTGAAATCAGCGGGCAACCGCTGGCGAAAACGCTCGCACCCGGTGGACGCGCCCCGTTCAGTATCGAAACCCCGCCGCCCGCCGGATGGCACAATTACAGCGTCAAAGCGGTGGGGCGTCCCGTCCCGCCGATGCCGTCCCCGCAAACGGCGCTGGTGTCCATCTCCGCCGCCGAAGATGCGGTCGGGTTCTACCATGTTTCCGGTTCGCTGAAAAATATGGGCAGCACCACCCTCAAACGCCCAAAAGTGGTGGTCACACTGTACGGTCGAGATGGCGGCGTGGTGAATGTGGGGTTCGCATACCCGCAGCCCCGGCAACTCCCCGCCGGAAAAATCGCCGCGTTCGATGTAACCTTCACCTATTTTCCAGATGTGCTCGATTACCGGTTGGTGGTTGTGGACGAGTAGCGCATCATCCAACCTACAAAGTAGGATAATGCCTTCTGCAATGGCTCATCCAAAAATTTTCACCACAGAGGCACAGAGACACGGAGAATTTGTAACTATACAGGGTACACACCTCCTCCCTAACCCTCCCCCTCAAAGGGGGAGGGTGAAAATCCGGTCAAACAAATAATTTGTTCAGAATACAATGACACGCTGAATAGTTACCAAATTTTTACCGGAAATTTCAGATACCGCCGCATAATCGGCTCTCAAACTTTATTTCTCTCTGTTCCTCTGTTCCTCTGTGTCTCTATGGTTTAATTCTTTTGTGGGCAATAGCCCGACAATTATGGTCGGACGATGCAGTAGTCCCCCGGCGGCAACCGGTCGAATCTTTTGCCAAATGTCATCCCCAATGCTAGAATTTTAAATAATGGGTGAATAGGCGAATGAGCGAATGGGCGATTCAACGAATCTCTATCCCTATCTCTATCCCTATCCGTTTCACAGGATTTTCTTATGGAAGAAACCGATTTTTCATTGCCGGAAACGGCAACCAATGAGATTGTGCTGCGTGCCGGTGAATTGGAAGATATTGTGCCGTGCAGCCTGCTGGACGCATCGTACACCACCGATTATGTGTGGCAGATGCACTTTCAGGAAACGGAACACACGGCGCACAGCCAATTTACCCGCGTGCGTTTGCCACGCTCGATGCCGGTGGCGTATCCCCACAACCGGAAAGCCCTTTTGCAACTGTTGCAGCACGTTTCATATTTGCTGGTGGCAGAACAGAACGGCGAGCCGGTCGGTTTTGTGTGCGGCAATATCGAGCCGTGGCGCGGCGCCATCACCATCGAAGCAATGATTGTCTCGGCGGAAATGCGGCGGCAGGGAATCGGTAAAAAATTGTGGCGCGGCGTGGCGGCGCTGGCGCAGGAAAATGACTGCACACAAATATCGGTGGCGCTACAAACCAAAAACGACCCCGCCATTTCATTTGTGCACAAACGCGGCGCAACACTGTGCGGGTACGATGACCGCCTTTTCCCCAACGGAGACATCGCGCTGCTCTTTTCGCTATCACTGTGATTATGACTGTTCTGGGTTCAACTTTGGTGGCGATAAATCAAATTTTATCGTCATTTATTTTAATTTTAGCCTTCTCACTTCTCGTTTTCATTTTGAATTACAACCGCAACAGCGCCATCGGGCGGGCGTTTGCGGTGCTTTTGGCTTGCATGGCGTTCACCTATGCCGGAGATGTGGCACTGTTTCAGGTTTCATCACTGAATGACGCCATTCCGTGGCTAAAATTCCAGTGGATTGGCATCGCCTTTACCCCCGCCGCATACCTGCATTTTTCCGATTCGCTGCTGCGCACCACCAACGACATTTCCCGCCCGCGCCGAATCGCCGTGGCGGGCGGATATGTCGCCGGTGCGGTTTTTCTGTATCTGGCGGTGTTCACCGATTTACTGGTGCGCGATGGTTTTTTTGAACCCGCCGTGACCCAATTCCGCGCGGGTCCGCTGTTCGGACTGTTCACCATCTATTTTTATGCCGCGGTCATTTGGGGGGTGTACAACACTCAGCGCGCCCGCGACCGCTGTTTGACCACCGCCACCCGCCGCCGTATGACCATGCTGATGCTGTCGTTTGCCGCGCCGTCTTTCGGGGTGTTCCCGTACATGCTGGTGGCAAATCAGGCATCGAGTTTACCGGCGTGGGTGCTGCTGTCGGCGCTGTTTGTGGTGAATATCGGTATTGTGCTGATGCTGGTGCTGATGGGTTACAGCGTGGCTTTTTTCGATGCCTTCACCCCCGACCGGGTGGTAAAATACACGCTGGCAACCTATCTGCTGCGCGGACCGCTGGTGGCAACACTGGTCATCGGCGTGATTATTGCCATGCCCGACGACCCCGTCATTTTGGGCTTGCCCCGCGATGCGATTCTCATTCCGTCCATCGTGTCCATTATTGTGCTGGCGCAGATTGCCGCCAGTTATTTAAAGCCGCTCATCAGCAATTGGGTGTATCACAGTGAACGCGATGAGGTGGCACTGTTGCGATATGTTGACAGCCGGTTGCTGACCACCACCGATTTGCGGCAGGCGCTGGAAAACGTGCTGACCGCCATCTGCGAATTGATGCGCGTCCGCACCGGATTCATCGCCAATGTGATAGCCCGCTCCGGTCCGCGGCTGGAAACATCGGTGGGAGAAGCGGGAGCGGTGGAGCAGGCACTGTCGCAATTCGATGTTTCTATTTTAAAA
>JALVZI010000659.1:2875-5701 GCA_027022125.1 Anaerolineae bacterium
ATTTTAAAAAATGCGGATGCGGGAGAAGATATTTTCATCCCGCACGGAAAATTTTGGTATGTGCCACTGAGAGACCATTCCGGCGAGATGTTTTTGGGACTGTTGGGCATCGAAGCGCGCAGCGATACACCAAACCTGACGGATTATGAAACGCGCACGGTGCGTCTGCTGGTGCAGCAGGCAGAATTTATGCTGGAAGACCGCCGTTTGCAGCAGAGCGTTTTCGGCGCACTGCGAAATATCGCCGGAGAGATGGAACGGGCGCAACGGGTTCGCAGCGCGGTGCGATATGTCGGCTCGCCGGTGGATACCCTGCTGCCATCGGAAGATGATGTGGTCAACCAGCCCGATTTTCCTGACTTGGTGCGCGATGCGCTGACGCATTATTGGGGCGGACCCAAACTGACCAACAGCCCGCTATTGCAGATGGAAGTTGTGCAGCGCACCGCCGATTCGCAGGGGGGTGACGCGGTGAAAGCGCTGCGAGAAGTGCTGGCACGCGCCATCGAGAACACCAAACCGAGCGGTGAGCGGCGCATGACGGCTTCGGAATGGATGCTGTACAATATTCTGGAACTGAAATTCATTCAGGGTATGAAAGTGCGCGACATCGCCCGGCGGCTGGCTCGCAGCGAAGCCGATTTGTACCGCAAACAGAAAATCGCCATCGAAGCCGTAGCGCGGTCGCTGGCAGAAATGGAAAACGCCGAAAATGGTTCATCCCCACCGGAAACATAAGTTTGTGGAAATGGGGCGAAAATTTTATAATGGAAATGGTTTTCAGTCATCAGTCATCAGTTGTCAGTTTTCAGCCGACAGCCAACCGAAAACTGATAACTGAAAACTAATAACCAACTTGGGAGTGTGCAATGTCCGGACACAGTAAATGGAGTACCATCAAACGGAAAAAAGGCGCGGAAGATGCCAAACGCGGCAAAATGTTCACCAAATTGGCGCGAGACATAACATTGGCGGCACGACACGGCGGCGGCGACCCCGGTGCGAACCCCGCGCTGCGGTTGGCGGTTGAAAAAGCCCGCCGCGCCAACATGCCGAAAGACAACATCGAACGCGCCATCAAACGCGGCACGGGCGAGTTGGAAGGCGGCGATTTGGAGGAAATAACCTACGAAGCCTATGCCCCGCACGGTGTGGCAATGCTCATCAAATGCACCACCGACAATCGCAACCGCGCGCTGTCGGAAGTGCGGAAAGTGTTCAACAAACACGGCGGCAATATGGCGGAACAGGGCGCGGTCAGTTGGATGTTCGACCTGAAAGGCTATCTCACCGTGCCCGCCGACGGCGTTGACCCCGATGACGTGTTTCTGGCGGCGGTGGACGCCGGCGCCGACGACGTGGAAATCAGCGATGACGTCATCGAAATTTACACCGCGCCGGACGCGCTGCACGCCGTGCGCGATGCGCTGGAAGCGGCAGGGTTCAAGGTGGAAGAAGCCGAACTCTCGCAAATTCCCAAAAACGAGATTGAACTCGACGTGAAAGAAACGCTGGCAATTATGAACATCATCGACCTGCTGGAAGAGTCGGATGATGTGGATAAAGTGTATTCCAACCTCAGCATCTCCGATGAAGCGCTGGCGCAGTTGGAATCGGCATAAATGCGCGCCATCGGCATTGACCCCGGCACGGCAATCACCGGCTGGGGCGTGGTGGAACAGGATTTCGGCGAGCAGGATTTGCGGGTGGTGGCGTATGGCGTCATCACCACCCCCGCCAAAACCCCGTTTCCGCAACGGCTGAAAACCATTTATGATGACCTGACCGCCATCATCGCCGAGTACCAGCCCGACACCGCCGCGGTGGAAATGCTTTTTTTCAGCCGGAACACCACCACCGCGCTATCGGTGGGGCACGGGCGCGGCGTGGCGATGCTCGCGCTGGCAAATGCCGATTTACCCATCGCGGAATACAAACCGTTGGAAATCAAACAGGCAATTGTGGGCTATGGCGGCGCAGACAAACAGCAGGTGCAGCGTATGGTGAAACTGCTGCTCAATCTGGATGAAATCCCCAAACCCGATGATGCCGCCGACGCGCTCGCCGTGGCAATTTGCCATCTGCACTCGGCGCGCTGGGCAGAGATTGGCGGTTAGAGATTGGAGATTCGTCACTCACCATTCGTAATTCTCTATTCGTAACTCGCTATTCGTATGATTGGCTCAATTCGCGGTGAAATAATTGAAAAAGGGGACGATTTTCTGCTGGTGGATGTGAACGGCGTGGGATATGTGGTAAATGTGCCCGCGCCGCTTTTGGATGATACCGCCGTCGGAGAAACCGTTTTTCTGCGCACGCATCTGCACGTCCGCGAAACGGAAATGACGCTGTTCGGTTTTCCGGACGCCGAACAACTCGACCTGTTTCGCACCCTGCTGAAAGTGCAGGGTATCGGTCCCAAAGTTGCCATGGCGATTCTGTCCACCCTGTCGCTGGAATCGCTGAAACAGGCAGTGGCGCAAAACGAAGCCGCTATTTTGGCGCGCGTGCCGGGCATCGGACCCAAAAAGGCGAAGCATATCGTCTTTCAATTGAAGGGTAAAATCACCGCCGATGATATTTTCGCCCCGGCAACAGTTGCCATCAGCGATGATGACGGCGAAGTGCTGGCGGCGCTCACCACCCTCGGTTACAGCATCGTCGAAGCGCAAACGGCGCTGCAAAACCTCCCCGATTCGGCAAAGAAAGAGCCGGTCGAAGAGAAGATTCGACTGGCATTGAGCGGGCTGGCGAAACTGTAAAACGGTTTTCGGCAGTCAGCCATCGGTTCCGTATGCCACAATATCTGTCTCCCCCCAAAAAACA
>JALVZI010000660.1 GCA_027022125.1 Anaerolineae bacterium
GTGCTGGATGTGAAAAAAGCGCTCGATTTGATGGAGACGGGGCGAGACCGGGTGCATTTTGTGTTCATCTCGGTTGACCCCGACCGCGATACCCCCGAAAAACTGCGCACATATCTTTCGGCGTTTGACCCCGCGTTTATCGGATTGAGCGATGATTTTTCAAAAGTGGAAACGGTGATGAAACCATTTGGCGCATCGGCAAAAAAAGAAACCGGCTCCGAAACGGCTGCCGGTTATCTGATGAGCCATACCGCCCGCGTTTTTTTGGTTGACCCGGACGGTAATTTGCGGCTGAGTTATGCGTTTATGTTCAAACCGGAAGATATGGCGGCGGATTTAACCCATCTGCTGGCTGAATACCCGCGCTGACGGCACGGCGGGCACGGCATACGGTCCCGCGGCGAGCGCGTCCCAATAGCCGTGCCGGTTCAGCGATTCGTATGAGAAAATGGCGTGTCCGGGTGCTCCGGCGGCGCGGGCGGTTTCGATGCGGCGGGCAATCTGCGAAAAATCGTCATACGCCCCCCCGATGCCCGGCAGCACCTGCCGCCCCGCACTGTCTGCCAGAAAATCCGCCAGCAGCGTTTGCCACAATTCAAATTCATCGGCGCGCCCGTCATACAGCATGGGCATAATGGCGTCAATGATGCCTGCCGCCAGCCACCCCTTCGAATCCTGATAGTAATCGTTCAACCCTTCGCTCAATCCCGCGTTCCATTTGTCAACATAATAGGGCCAAACCGCCGCCGAAACGAGTGCATCGGGGCGGATGGCTTTGGTTTGGATGTACACTCGCCGCACCAGCGCAGTCACACGGTCGCGCTGCCACTGGTCGCGCTCGGCGGTTTTGTCCAGTCCCGCTGCGGCGACGCTCGGCGGGTCGAAAGAATACTCTTTTCCGGCATAACGTACATGGTCAAGATGCACGCCGTCTACTGCATAACGGGTGACAATATCCTTCACCACCGCCACGATGTGATTCTGCACTTCATCCACGCCGGGGCTTGCCCACAGATAACGCCCCCACTGCAATTTCATCGGCGAATCGCCGTCGGAATACTGCCGCCATGTCCAGCCCAGCCCGTGTTCGCCGGGGTGGTCGGTGTGACCGGGCTCATAAGTCAGCCGGTCGAACATGTGCGGCGGGGTGGTAGCGGGTGGGTACAATTTCCCCTCTTCCGGCGACGCGGGCGGCAGCCACGCGGTGTATGCGTTTAAATAGGCGTGAACTTCCAGCCCGGCGGCGTGCGCTTTTTCCAGCAGACGCGCCAGCGGGTCCCAGCCGGGGTCTTTGCCCAGCGTTTGCCATGTTGAACCGGTGAGCCGCGCCGCCCATGGTTCCAGCCCCGGCGTGTAATAGGCTTCGCCCGCCGTGCGAACCTGAAACAGAATGGTATTGAATCCCGCGCGGGCGATATTTTCTACCATGCGGTCAATCCGTTCCGGTTCGGCGGGGCGATTTTGGTCTGTCCAATCGTAGCGGGTAATCCAGATGGCACGCCGTTCCACCAGCGGGATGGTCACCGTGCGGGTCAGGGTGTTATTTTGGTGCGAAAGTTCATTATAGCGATTGACATCATCCACAATAGCGGTAATTTTGTGTGTGCCCGTCAGCGATAGCGTTTTCACCGCGCGGATGGTTTCGGTGGTGTTTGCCGCCATCGGCTGGGTGATGCCGTATGTCGTGTAGCGGTCATCCACAAAAAACGCCACACCGACCACATCGGGCGTGGCGGCGTTTCCGATATTCGACACGGTGGCGGTGAACAGTACCCGCCCGTCGGGTTGAATTTCAAATGCGATGTCATCCACCACCGAATCGGGCAAATCGGCGGCGGTGCGGTCGAGCACGCGGAAATCAATTTCCAGCCGGTTGTTTGTTTCCGAAATTTCAGGGTAGCGGTTGATGTCGTCCACCACCGCCGTGAGCCGGTGCTGTCCGGCGGTTGCCGTCCACGGCGAAATGGCGCGGATGACCTGCGTTTCGCCGGGGGCGATGGCGGCGGTTGTGCCGAAAGTGATATACTGTCCGTCCACCAAAAATGCCACGCCGACCACATCGCCGGTGGGGGTACTGCCGACATTCTGCACCACCGCTTCAAAAGTGATGGCATCGCCGGGGGCGAACCGCCCCTGCCCGAGCCGCACATCGGCAACCACCGTGTCGGGCAGTCCGTGCGGCGGGGGCGTGCCGAAATTCAGCGTGCGGGTGAGTTGATTGTTGGTTTCATCTGTTTCTGGAAAACGGTTGATGTCGTCCACAATGGCGGTGACGGTGTGCGAACCATCGAGATTCAGCGTTTGTTGGGCGCGCACCGCCTGCGATTTGCCCGCACCCAGCGGCGGAATGATGCCGAACCCGGCGTAAATGCCATCCACCAAAAATGCCACCCCGACCACATCGGCAGTGGCGGCTTGCCCTGTGTTGGCAACCAGCGCCGCCAGCCGAATTTTGCCGTCGGTGCTGCGCTCGAAAGCAATATCGCGCACGGTCACATCGCTGACGCCGCCGGCGGGCGCGGCGGCAACCTGAAATGTCTGTTCCAGCGTGTTGTTCGTTTCCGAAACTTCGGGGTAGCGATTCACATCGTCCACCACGGCGGTCAGCCGGTGCGTGCCGGTGGTTGCCTGCCATGTGGACACCGCGCGGATGGTGATTTCTGCGCCCGCGCCGAGCGCGCCGGTTGTGCCGAAAGTGATATACTGCCCGTCCACCAAAAATGCCACGCCGACCACCGCGCCGGTATCGCCCTGCCCCTGATTTTTCACCCGCGCCGAAAATGTTACCGCGTCACCGGTGTTGGGGGCGGCGGGTTCCATCCACACCGAATCAATCACGGTGTCGGGGCGGGTATCGCCGGTGGGGGGCTGGGTTTCCGGTATGGCGATGGCTTGCAGTAAAAATGCCCGGCGGCGTTCAATCCAGTCTTTCAGCCGCTCGCGTTCCTGCTCAAACTCCAAATTGCTCGCCCATTTCAGGGTGTCGGTGTACACAAACGGCGAAATTTGGCTGTACAGTGCGTCAATTTTATCGAAAAGTTTTTCGGGGGTGAAAACATCGGTCAGCAGCGTGTGCAATCGCGCCCGCAGGCGGTCAAAATACAGCGGATTTTCCAGCACGCGGCGCGTCAACTCGTTGAGCATTTGGTTGCTGCCTTTGATGGACGTGCCCGCCGAAAGGTCATCGCACAGCCCGCCGCAGTAATCGTTCCAATTTCGCCCGAAGGTCAAATCGTAATCCCACGGCAAAATTTCCCAGCGACCGTCCTCCAGCCGGTTGTGCAGAAAATAATTTTTGGTGTAATTGTCGTTTGCCTGCACCAGCGTGTTCACTGCCAGCCAGTCAATCAGCACCTCCGCATCGAATCGCGTTTCCAGATAGTGGTGCAGCACACTTGCGCCCCAGCGGTTGATGTCGGCAATGAGTTGGGTCAGGTCGCTGTAATCGTCCGGTTCGGTTTGGGCGGTGACGATGTGTTTCCATTTGAAGGTGCGGGTGATTGCCGCCGCCAGCGCGCCGGTGGCAATTTGGGGTTTGGTGTGCAGTTTTTGATACAAAATGCGCAGAATGTTTTCCGGTTGCGGCGAAAGGGTGGCGTTGGTGGGCACGCCGTTCACATTGCCGCCGGTGGCTTGATACAGTGTGCCGATGTCGCGGTTTCGGCGCGCGAAAAATTGCGGGTCGATATGCTCGATGGCGGTGTACAGCCCGTATTCCAGCGGGTTGCCCGTTTCTTTGGCGCGGATGGTCACATGCGCGTGCTCGGCTTTCGGTGCGGGCACGTGCGTTTCGGCAAACAGGTCGAAACTGAGCCGCTCGCGGATGAGACTTTTGTCGGGATAACTCGCGCTCAAATCGAGTTGACGGACATCCTGCCGGAACGGATTTTCGGCGGGAAAGTGAATCGCCAGCCCTTTTTTGGGGTAATGCAGCGCAGACGGGTCGCGGTAGCCGATGGTGGCATCGCGGAATTGCGCGCCGTCAATCGTCACTTCGGCGGGGATGGTCGGCAGTTGGGCATAATTTCGCCGCAAATTGTCATAATCGGCTTGATGGACGGTAATGGTGATGTCCAGCACCGGTTCCAAATTGACATCCGGCGGCGGCGCGGCGAGCGAGCGGAAAACATAATAGGCGGGTTTTCGCTGCCCATTGCGGTCAATCAGCCCGAACGGTTCGACCATGTCATCGGAATAGCAGAACCAGAAAACTTCGGGCACAACTTTACTGAATGTCTGCTCGATTTGGGCGTAAAAACGGCGCAGATATTCCGCCTGCTCGATGGGGTTGAGATATTGCGTGCCGATTTCCGAAATGACGATGGGCAAATCGCTGGCGCGGCGATAGCGGATGAGTGTATCGGAGAGGTTGCCATAACCCCATTCCGGGCTGGGGAAATTCGGTTCGGGGCGTTGCCCGTATGGGTGCACGGCGATGGCATCGGCGGGCAAATCGTTATCGCCGAGACTCCACATGACGCGCCGCAGCCATGTGGTATCGCCGGAGGCGAGTCCGGCGGTCAGTACGCGCAGGGTGGGGTCAACCGATTTGATGACCGTTTGCGATTGCAGCAGCATTTGCCCGTAAATATCGGGGTGCAGGGCATATGGTGTTTTTTCGGGGGGTAAATCGGGTTCGTTCCAAATCTGGAAACTCGGCTCCCACAGCATAGTGGCGCGGGCAACTTGCCCCGCTCGGCGGGCAAAATGGTGGATGTATGCCGTCCATGCGTCGGCGGGGGCGTCGGTGGCGGGTGCGCCGGGAAACGATTCGTGGGTGAAAATGATGAGCGCGGCGATACCCGCGTTGTGCAAGGCTTCGATGTGGTTGGTGTAAAATTGCAATTGTGCAGGGTCGGGTTTTTCGCCGGCGGAGGCATCTTTGTAACTGAAGCGAACCGCCTGCACGCCGAGTTTTTTCAGCTCGGCGATGCTGGGGTTCCCTTTGGGGTTTGCCGGGTCGATGTTTAGCGCATACATAGTGGGTTTGTTTCCGGTAGGTAACTGTTTAGCCACGAGTTAAATAGAACACGGATTAACACAGATAGCGCAGATGGTCACAGATTTTTCTGTGTTTTATCTCACTGCGGCGGTATTTTTGTGGAGACGCCCAATTTGGGCGTCTCCACGGGGTTGTTCAGGATATGTTTTTCTCTGCCGATTTCATCCTGAGTAGCCCGCAGGGCGTATCAAAGGGTGGCACACTGAAATGTTACCTCGCTAGCATCTTAACATAAAATTATTATAACGCAATTGTTTATTTATGTCTAGTTTTGGGTTCGGGGCATAAAAAAACGATGGCGGTTGCCATCGTGGGGGCGGAGGGTCAGTGGTATGGATGTGTGCGGTGGACGGTGATAACGAGGTTTTCAAATTGCCATGTTTCGTTTTGCATCTCCGGTCGAATTTGCATCAATGCCTGTTCAATGGAAGAGCCGAAGTCGAGCATATTTTGCAAGTATTCAAATTCTTCTTCGTTTAAAATGACTCGTTGCCTGCTGCTTGTTTGCGTGCTCATTTATTCCTCCTCTTGGACGCCCCAATTATACGCCTACTATTTGCAATTCGTCAAAAATCGTATTTCAAAATCGTTTTGGAAAATGGCGTACGGGTAAGTCCGATTTAAAATCTCACTTTACGCGGTTTAAGATTCGACAAGTGTTCGATATTGTGCCATAGCGGATTTACCCCCTCCCCC
>JALVZI010000661.1 GCA_027022125.1 Anaerolineae bacterium
GGGAAATTTCGATTTGCTGGTGAGCGATGTGGAAATGCCGCGAATGGACGGTTTTCAACTGACGGAAAAAATTCGCGCCGATGAACGACTGTCCGAGTTGCCGGTGGTGCTGGTCACATCGCTGGGTTCGCAGGCAGACCGCGAGCGCGGGATAGATGTCGGCGCGGATGCGTATGTGGCAAAAAGCAGTTTCGACCAAACCAATTTGTTGAATATTATTGCACGGTTAGTAGGATAGGAGGATCTATGATTAATGTTCTCATAGTTGACGATTCGGCGGTTACGGCAAATTATTTGCGGTTCATTTTGTCGCAGGATAGCGAAATGAATGTGGTTGCTATCGCCACAGATGGAAAACAGGGAGTGGAATTTGCGCAGCAGTACCGTCCCGATGTGATTACGATGGATTTGCATATGCCCCGGATGGACGGGTTTGAAGCCACGAAAGAAATTATGGCAACCGTGCCGACTCCGGTGGTGATTGTCAGCGCCAGTTATGATGTCGAACAGGTGCAAAAAACATTTAAAGCCATCGAAGTGGGCGCGGTGGCGGTGATGGAAAAACCGCGCGGATTGACCAGCCCCGACCACAAGCAGATGGCGAACGAGTTGGTACAGTTGATAAAACAGGCGGCGCGCACCAAAGTGCATCGCCACAGCCGAGACGGGGTTCACGCTGCCGCAACGCCGAAAAAACACGCTTTTACCCATTCCACCGTGCAATATGTGGCAATCGGGTCATCTACCGGCGGACCTTTGGTGCTGCAAAAAATCCTTTCGGCGCTACCGGCGGATTTTCCCGCGCCGATTCTGGTCGTTCAGCATATTGCCAAAGGATTTACGCAGGGTATGGCAGATTGGCTGTCGAACAGTTGCGCGCTGCACATAAAACTGGCTGAAAACGGTGAAATGCCGCGCCGCGGGCAGGTTTATGTCGCCCCCGATGCCAAACAGATGGCGTTGACCCGCAGCGGCAAAATTTCGCTGACCGATGACCCGCCGGAGCACAGCGTGCGCCCGTCGGTATCGTATCTGTTCCGCTCGCTGGTGGAAAACGGTTTTTCGGCGCGCACGCTGGGTATTCTGCTCACCGGAATGGGGAAAGACGGTTCGGCGGAACTGAAACAACTGAAAGATGCCGGCGCTATCACCATCGCGCAGGATGAAAAAAGCAGTATCGTGTTCGGTATGCCCGGCGAAGCGGTGAAACTCGGCGGGGCAACATACGTGTGCAATCCGGAAGAAATTATCATAAAATTGCGGGAATTGCTTCCGCACAAATAAAGGGAGGTCGTTGTGACAGTGTCAATTGATGACCGGAAATTTGCCGGAACGGATATTTTGATTGTTGAAGACAGCCGCACGCAGGCAATCGGGTTAAAATTTTTACTGAAAGAGCACGGGTTCAATGTGCGGGTGGCATATGACGGCGTGCAGGCGCTCGCAGCGGTGGCAGAGCAGGAACCGGCGCTCATCGTCAGTGATATTGTGATGCCCGAAATGGACGGGTACGAATTGTGTCGAAATTTGCGCAGTGACCCCGAAACCAAACACATCCCCATCATTCTGCTGACGGCGCTTTCTGAATTGACCGATGTCATAAAAGCGCTGGAAAATGGCGCGGAC
>JALVZI010000662.1 GCA_027022125.1 Anaerolineae bacterium
CGGATGCGCGGCTGGAGGCACTGATGTTCGGCGCGGAAGATTTGGCGGGCGACATCGGCGCGGTGCGCACGCGCGCGGGCTGGGAAGTCTTTTTCGCGCGCAGTGCGGTGGTCACAGCGGCGGCGGCTTATGGCTTGCAAGCGATTGATATGATTTTTGTCGATTTCCAAAATTTGGATGGGCTGGCGGAAGAGTGTCGCTCGGCGCGGCAGATGGGTTATGCCGGAAAAATGGCGATTCACCCCAAACAGATTGAAATCATCAACCGCGAATTTTCGCCCACCCCCGCCGAAATTGACCGCGCCCGGCGGCTGGTGGCGGCGCACCGCGCCCATCAGCAATCGGGCACGGGGGCATTCGCCTTTGAGGGCAAAATGGTGGATATGCCCGTTATCCGCGCGGCGGAACACGTGCTGGCGCGCGCTCGGCAGGCAGGACTTTTGAATGACGAATAGCGAGTTACGAATAGCGAATTTTGAACCGCCGAAAGGCGGTTTTTGCATTTCGGGTGATGGGATGGCATGATTCGTATTGCGTATTTCGTGATGAGTGATGCGTGATGCGTGACTTTGGACTTTGGACTTGAAACTTGGGACTGATTGCCACCCTGAAACCTTGAACTTTGAACCTTGAACAACCCGAAACCAGAAACCCGAAACTTGAAACCAAACCCCCGAAACCTGAAACTACTTATCCTGCTCGGCGGCTTTGCCCTGCGACTCTTTCGGCTGGGTGCGCAAAGCCTGTGGTATGATGAAACCGTCAGCGCGGTGTTGGCGAAAAAATCCGCCGCCGCGCTGATTGCCCACACCGCCCGCGACATCCATCCGCCCGGCTATTACCTGCTGTTGCACGGTTGGCGCGCGCTGGCAGGCGATACCGAGTTCGCGCTGGCGTTTTTCTCGGTGATTTTCGGCGTGCTGCTGATTGCCGCTGTGTATGCGCTGGCTCGGCGATTGGCGGGCGCATCGGCGGCACTGTGGGCGGCGGCGCTGGTGGCGCTGTCGCCGTACAATTTGTGGTATTCGCAGGAAGTGCGAATGTACACCCTCGGCGCGTTTTTGGGCGTGCTGGCGGTCATCACCGCGCTGATGGCATTCGCCCCCGAACTGATTGCCGCCCGCCCGCAGACCGTTTCGCGCCGCCGATGGGTAATCGGATATGCGCTGACGGCGG
Organism: Anaerolineae bacterium; assembly: GCA_027022125.1. Taxonomy (GTDB): domain Bacteria; phylum Chloroflexota; class Anaerolineae; order 4572-78; family 4572-78; genus JANTHQ01. The sequence continues at coordinate 1,177 of JALVZI010000662.1, forward strand.
CGCTGGGGCTGTATGTTCTGTATTATTTTGCATTTTTGCTCATCGCGCTGAATTTATTTTTGCTGGTAATCGTTCTTCGGCGGCGATATTTTGTCCCGTGGCTGGCGGCAAATCTCGGTGCGGCGATTCTCTATCTGCCGTGGATACCCGTCGCGTGGCGGCAGGCAACCCATCCGCCCGTGCCGCCGTGGCGCAGCCCCATCCCGTTGGGAAAAATTCTGCTGGAAAGTTGGAATGCGCTATCGCTGGGCGAATCCATCCAACCGGCGCAGGTTTGGTGGGCGCTGGCAGTCACAGCGATGCTCTTTCTGCTCGGTATCGTCGCGCTGAAACGCCCCGCGCACCGATTTTTGCTCCCCACGCTCACATTCGCACCGCTGGCAATCATCATCGCCGCGCCGCTCGTCACCGGTTCGCCGCTGTATCACGTCCGCTATCTGTTCACAT
>JALVZI010000663.1 GCA_027022125.1 Anaerolineae bacterium
CCGATGGTTTCTGTAATTTTGGCACACTTTTCAAAAGTTTCATTTAGTTCATAGTGAGATGCCGATTGTGCTGTGTTTGTCGCTTGCGGGCGGCAGCTTGTGCCAGCGTATGAGACACAAATGCATTCAAACTGACACCTTCCTCTTTGGCAAGCAGTGTCAAATCTCGATGGAGTGATTTGGGCAGCCGCACGATAAATTTTCCGCTGTAATCTTCGATTTGGCGGGGCAAGGGCACAGCGTCGCCGTCTGCCAGCGCAGTTTCTATCCACGCTGTCATCGCATCGTGGATCATTTCCGCCAACTCGGCGAAATTTTCCGCCTGTGTCATACAGCCGGGCAATTCCAACACTTTGGCAAAAAATCCGCCGCTTTCATCCCTGATAACTTCGATGGTGTACGGTAGATTCAGATAATCCTCAACTGTCATCTTCATTATTCACCACCCAAAATTTCATCCAGTAACGCCAGCAATTCCTTAACATAAACCGGTAGAATAAATGGTTTGCGTGCCGGAACAGTGATGCGCCACTGATTGAGTGTGTAAACCGCGTGGCTACCACGCTGACGCTTTTGAAAACCCAATGCCAGCAGAACAGCATCAACCTCATCGAAACGAACATTTTTGGGGTTTTGGCGCATTTTGCGGATGCGTTTGTCTGCTTTGGTCATTATCGCCCCTCAAATATGATACCATATTTGGTATCGCGCGTCAATCTACCAGAAAAGAAAACAGATAATCAATCTTGCTGCTATGCTATCCCTCGCAGACTATTTCTCCGCCGCCATCTCCGCCAGCATCGCGCGAATCTGCTGGATGTGTTCCCGCTCGTGTTCCAGCATACGGCGCACAATTTTGCGCGGCGTCCATTCTTCGCCGTCGTGAGTGGTTACGATTCCCACATCGGTGTTCGATGCCGCCCGCAGACGTTCCAGCGCCACACTGCGCGCCGCCGCCAGCCGAAAGAGCGGGGCTTCGGGCCACTGTTTGAGCCGGTCGGTGTACCACACATCCGCTTCCGCCAAATGGAACAGAATATCGCGGATGGAGCGGCTGTCGTCATCCGGTTTCCACGTGAGCGCTTCTTCGGGCAAATCGCGCACCAAATCGACCAATTCCTGCCGCGAAACCGCCATCCAGCGCAACAGGGCTTCCAATTCATTGGGATGGAGCGGGTCGAAATCGGTGGGGAAGGTGGTGCTATCCACTTCCTCAAATTCAAAATTCAGCCCTTCGGATACCCGTGCCACCGGCTCGCCGACACCGCGCAACAGCCGCAGATACGCTTCCACGGCTTGGCGAATGTTCTCTTTCGCCTCTTCGATGGTTTTGCCGCGAGCCGTCGCGCCGGGCAGCGACGGCACGTGTGCCACCGGTCCCGGATTGGTCGGGGAGTCGCCTTTGGTTTCAACATACACTAAAAATTTCGCCATAATTCAGCCTCCATAGGGGGTTTCGAGTTTCAAGTTTCTGGTTCAAAGTTCAAAGTTTCAGGTTCAAAGTTGGTTTTCAGTCATCAGTTTTCAGTGGTCAGCAGTCAGCGGTCGGTCTAAAGTCTCACTTTCTCACCTGCACACTTTCAAGGCAACAGGGTAGCAGGGTTGCACGTTTTTTCACTA
>JALVZI010000664.1 GCA_027022125.1 Anaerolineae bacterium
ATTCTTTCGGACCAATCAGCGCGCCCGTGCCGAACGGGGCATACATTTTATGTCCCGAAAGTACCACAAAATCCAAATGTTCCGGGTCGTCATCGGCTTTCATATCCACACGGCGGTGCGGTGCGAGTTGCGCCGCATCGAGCATAAATTTCGCGCCGACGGCGTGTGCCTTTCGCGCCAGTCGGTGAACCGGCGTGAGAAATCCGGTCACATTCGATGCGCCGGTGATGGCAACCAGTTTCACCCGCTCGCCATATTTTTCCAACTGCCGGTCAAAATCCGCCTCATCGAGCCGCCCTTCCGGCGTGGCTTGCACGTGTACCACCGTCGCTTTGTTGCGCCATGGCAAATCATCAGAGTGATGCTCCAAAATGGAACTGATGACCACATCACCGGGCGAAAAATTCATTCGGAACGACAGTTTATTGACCGCCTCTGTGGTATTTTTGCCGAAAATAACCGCGTTTGTGTCAGGGTTCGCCCCCACAAATTTAGCGATGATTTTGTGCGCGCGGTCGTATGCATCGGTGCTGAGTCGGGATTTGAACCCCGTGCCGCGATGAACGCTGGAATAAAATGGCATAAACTCATTCAGCGCATCCATCACATCAACCAGCGGCGGTGTGCTGGCAGCGTTATCCAAATTGACATACGGCACGCGCGTGCCATCCAGCAGCGGGACAAGAGTATCAATTCCCAAAATTCGGTGGCGCAGTGGATTTTCGCTCATCAAAAAGCCTCCTTTGGAATAGCGAGTGACGAATAGTGAGCAACGAATGTCACCCTGCAACTTGAAATCGGAACATCACGCGACACATCTCACGGACATCCTCTATTATGGCGTTTTCAGTGTAAATTGCAACAATGAACGGCGCAGCGGGTCACTTTGCCCATTTGGCGATGATTGGGTACAATCGGAGCAAATTACCAAATCGAGGCTGACTTTTGCAAAACAAACCATCTACCGGCGGCAGCAAACGTGCTGCCATTGTGATGAACCTGCTGGAAATTGCCGCTATCGTTTTTGCGCTCGACCAACTCACCAAAAGGCTGGTCATCCAATATATCCCGCTCTATCAATCGGTCGCGCCCATCCCCGGGCTGGGACGCCTGCTTCTTTTTTCGCACACCCGCAACAGCGGGGCGGCATTCGGCATTTTTCAAAACAGCGGCAATGTTTTTCTGGTGATAGCCGTTCTGGTGGGACTTGCCATCGTCTATTATGTGTCGCAGTCGCCGCAAATGCCGTGGCTGCTGCGCATCAGTTTGGGACTGCAACTCGGCGGGGCGATGGGCAATATGTGGGACCGGGTTCAGCACGGCGCAGTCACCGATTTTGTGGACATCGGCTTTTGGGCGATATTCAATGTGGCAGACGCTTCGATTGTGATTGGGGTGGCGCTGCTGGCATATTGGCTGTGGCAGGAAGACGTGAAAGCCCAGCAACAAAATTCTCCGCAATGAAAAAAACCTTCATCTGTCCCGATGACGGGGTGCGATTGGACAAATTTTTGGCGACAGCCTTGCCTCAACTTTCGCGCAGCAGGATTCAGCAACTGGCGGCACAGGGGCTGGTGACGGTCAACGGTCGCCCCGCCAAACCGAGCGCGAAACTTTCGG
>JALVZI010000665.1 GCA_027022125.1 Anaerolineae bacterium
GTTTTCCCGACGGCAATTTTTGGGCGATTTTCGCCGTGTTTTTTCCGGCGGTAACGGGTGTGCTGGCAGGCGTGAACATGTCCGGCACGCTGAAAAATCCGCGCCGCAGCATTCCGCGCGGACTCATCAGCGCCATTGTGGTGACCATGCTGGTTTATCTGGGATTGGCATACTGGGTATCGCTGGTGGCAACCCCCGCCGAACTCGTTTCCAATTTTACCATCATGGTTGACCGTTCCGTGTGGGGACCGGCGGTGCTGGCGGGCATTCTGGCGGCGACATTTTCCGCCGCGCTGAACTCGCTGGTGGGTGCGCCGCGCGTGCTGCGTGCCATCGCCGAACACGACATTCTGCCGGGCGGCGAATTTTTGGCGAAACGGTCGGCATCGGGCGAGCCGCGAAATGCCATGTGGGTTACGGGCGGCATCGCGCTGGTCACGCTTTTTTTCGGGCTGACGGGCGGCGGGCTGAACGCCATCGCCCCGCTGATGACCATGTTTTTCCTGATAACCTATGCCGTGCTGAACGGGGTGCTGGTGCTGGAACAGTCGCTGAGGCTGATAAGTTTCCGTCCCCATTTTAAAATTCCGCGCATCGTGCCAATAATCGGGCTGGCGGGCTCGGTCATCACCATGTTTTTGATAAACCCGCTGTTCAGTTTGGTGGCGGTGGTGGTCATTACCGGATTGTATATTTTTCTCACCCACCGGCAATTGAAAAACCCGTTCAGTGATGTGCGCAGCGGGCTGTTTGTGACGCTGGCGGAATGGGCGGCAATGCGTGTTATCACCATGCCGACATCGCAGGAACGGGCATGGCGACCGAGTTTGCTGGTTCCGGCGCAGTCGGAGTTGGAATTGCTGGGTTGCTATCGTTTTTTGAAGGCGCTCACATACCCGCGCGGCTCGGTGCATTTGGTGGGCATTTATCCACCGGGGAAAAAATCGCAGGTTGCGCCGGTGGAACAATTTGTGCAGGCTTTCGCGCACGATGGGATTTTCGCGCGGGCGGCACTGGTGGAAAGCAGCGAATTTACCCGCGCGCTGTATGCCGGGCTAGATGTGTTGAGCGGGGCGTTTTTCCACCCGACGGCGCTTTTTTTGCCGGTGAACAAATCGGCGAAAACAAAAGCACTGCAAGCGGCGATTGACCGCGCCGTCGCCGACGGGATGGGGGCGATTTTATATGCCCAGCATCCAACGGTGCTGCTGGGGCGCGAGCAGACCATCAATGTGTGGCTGCGCGAGCAAAGCCCCAATTGGCAAATCGGGATGCGGTTGAGCAATTTGGATTTGTCGCTGTTGTTGGCGTATCAATTGGTGCAGCAGTGGGGGGGAGAATTGCGGCTCATCACGGTGATTGCCGATGAAAATGAGCGCTCAAAAGCGGATGCGTTTTTAAAGATGCTGGTGGATTTGGGGCGAATGCCGCGCAATACCCAAACCATTGTCGAGGTGGGGAAATTCGCCGATTTTTTGCCGCGCGCACCGCAAGCCGATTTGAATATCTTCGGCGTGCAGGAATTTGTCTCGGTGCAGAACATCCGCAAACTGGTTGACAGCACCAAAGCCTCGTGCATTTTTGTGAAAGATTCGGGGAACGAAAGCGCGCTGGCGTGAGATGGAGATTGGAGGTTGGAGATTAGTTATTGGTGATTGGTTATTGGAAGTTCACACTATCCCCAATCCCCAATCTCTAATGCAAAACCAACAAACATTATCGGCAATAAACCAAATTCTCTTGAAAAATCGTAGGGGCAGCCCTTGTGGCTGCCCTGTTCCGGGCGACCACAAGGGTCGCCCTTACATATCAAACGAATATCTGGCTTGAGTTTGCACTAATTACCAATCAACCAACAACCAATTAGCCGATAATGTTCAATTTCGGTTCGGTGGGGGCTTGCTCGGCATATTCCGGCGAAAGGTGGAAAATGCTGACCATCGCCGCGACGGAGCGCGCCACTTTGCGGATAGCCTGCGCCGATGCCGATTCCGGGTCGCGCACCACAATCGGCGAGCCTTCGTCGCCCCCTTCGCGCACCGCAATTTCGATGGGAATTTCGCCCAAAAAGGCAATGTGATTCTCGTCTGCCATTTTTCTGCCGCCGCCGTGTCCGAAAATATCATACCGCGTGCCGGTATCGGGCGCGATGAAATAACTCATATTTTCAACCAGTCCCAAAATGGGCACGTTCAACTGGCGGAACATACCGATACTGCGAATCACATCGCTGGTAGAAACCTCTTGTGGGGTGGTGACGATGACCGCGCCGGTGAGACTCATACTCTGCGCCAAACTGAGGCTGGCATCGCCGGTGCCGGGCGGCAGGTCAATAATCAGATAGTCCAAATCTCCCCAATCCACATCTTCCAAAAATTGGCGGATGGTGCCGTGCAGCATCGGTCCGCGCCAGATGAGCGGCTGTTTCGGGTCAACCAAAAAGCCCATACTGATGAGTTTGACGCCGTGTCCCACCGGCGGGACGATTTTGCCGTTGAAAGCGCGCGGTTTGGCGTCCACGCCCATCATCAGCGGGATGTTGGGACCGTAAATATCGGCATCCAGCAAGCCGACTTTTGCGCCTTCCAGCGCCAGCGACAGCGCCAAATTGGTGGCGACGGTGCTTTTGCCGACGCCCCCTTTGCCGCTGGCAACGGCAACCGTGTTTTTGATGCCCACATCGAGTTTGCCCATCAGACGGGCATCGGCGGGCACTTGCGATTCCAAATTCACATCCACGCCGGTGACGCCGGGAATCTGTTTCACGGCGGCTTCGCATTCGGCTTGAATTTGCCCTTTCAGCGGGCAGGCGGGAGTGGTCAAAATAACATCAAAACGCACGTTGCCGCCGGAAATTTCGATGTTCTGAATCATGTTCAGCGACACCATATCCATGTGCAATTCCGGTTCGATGACGTGGCTCAATGCGGCTAAAACTTGTTCTTTGGTTACTTGTGACATACGATGTCCTCGGTATCAATAAAAATTTTCAGCATTTTACAACAAATTGCCGGATGAGTCGAAAGTTGGGGCGAGTGACGAATAGCGAGTGACGAATGGCGAATAGCGAATGGTGGTTAGTGGTCAGTGGTCAGTTATCAGCGGTTAGCAGTCAGCGGTCAGTCCAAAGTCTCATGTCCAAAGTCGCGCATCACGCATCACGCATCACGCATCACGTTTCACGCATCACGCATCACGGATGTTTGTCCACAATTTTGTAGGCGCAGGTAGCGTCGCCGTTTGCCTGATTCCGCAAGCGAATCACATCGGCATCCAGCAGATTGGAAAAAAGCATCAAATCTTCATGGCAGGCTTGGGCGCATTCGCTGGCAACATGCTGAATGGGGCAGTTGTATTCAGTAATGGTGATGGAGCCGTCGGCATCTTTATGCCAACTTGCCATATAACCGTCTTCTTGCCGCAGCGCAACCAGTTGTGCCACACGTTCTTCCAGTGTGGAACCGGTGACCATCGGTTGGTAAACCTGCGCAATTTTATCGGCGCGTTTTTTAAAGATGGCGTCCACCGCCTCTTTGCCGTACATATCGCGCACGGTCAAAATAACATCGGCGGCGAGTTCCTGATAATTGCGCGGAAAGAGATTGTCGGCTTTGGGGGTGAGAAAATACTCAAAGCCGGGGCGTCCCACACCGCGCTGAACCTCTTCATACGAAACGAGATGCGCGTGCCGCAGATTGTCCAAATGTCGCCGCACGGCAACCGCGCTGATATTGAGCATCTCTGCCAGTTGGTCGGCGGTGAGTCGCCCGTGCTCTTTCAGCGCCAGCAGAATCAATCGGCGTGTTTTGGGGATATGAATATCGTTTAACAATCCGGTTTTTGGCATTTGCAACCTTTTCTCGCTTTCAATACAAAAAATTATAGCATAGCCCATGAGACATTGCAAAATTAAATAACAAAAAAGTTGACAAATTACCCCCGTGCTTGTAGAATACCCCCGATATTGCAACCGGTCGGTTGCCGGAAAATGAAATTTATATCAGATGGAGAAAATAGAACCATGTCACTAACCTTATCCATAAAAGATTTGCATGTGAGTGTAGAAGAAAAACCCATTTTAAAGGGCATCAATTTGGAAGTGAAACAGGGCGAAGTTCACGCTATTATGGGACCCAACGGCGGCGGAAAAAGCACGCTGGCTTACGCGCTGGCGGGGCATCCTAAATATGAAGTCGAATCTGGCGAAGTTTTGATGGGCGATGAAAACGTGCTGGAAATGAGCCCCGATGAACGCGCCCAGCATGGTCTCTTTTTGGCATTTCAATACCCCACCGCCATTCCCGGTGTGAGTATGGCAAACTTTTTGCGAACCGCTGTCAACGCGGTGCACGGCGATATGCCCATCACCCAATTCCGGAAATTGCTGCTGGAAAAAATGGAAATGCTGAAAATGGATCGCTCGTTTGCACGGCGATACCTGAATGACGGTTTTTCCGGCGGCGAGAAAAAGCGCGCCGAAATTTTGCAGATGGCACTGCTGCAACCGAAATTCGCTATTATGGATGAGACGGACTCCGGGTTGGATATTGATGCGCTGCGCATCGTTTCCGAAGGGGTGAATGCGGTAAAAGCGGGAAACAATATGGGTGTAATTGTCATCACGCACTACAATCGCATTCTGAATTACATTAGACCCGATTTTGTTCACATTTTGGTCAAAGGGCGCATCATTCTTTCCGGCGGGCAAGAATTGGCGGAACGGTTGGAAGCCGAAGGCTACGACGAAATTATCAAAGAATACGCATAACTATTCAGGGCACAGTGTTTTGCCGATTTCATCCTGAGTAGCCCGTAGGGCGTATCGAAGGGTGAAATCGGCAGGGAAAAACGCCCTTCGATACGCAGTTCGCGGAGCGAACCGCTACTCAGGATGCGTTTTTCCCGTCTCCCCGAATAGTTACGAATACACATAAAAGAGGTGACGAATGTCGCAACCAGTTGATGTAAATGTAGGCGATTATAAATACGGGTTCAGCAGTCCCGAAGATTATATTTTTAAAGCGAAAAAAGGGCTGACCGAAGAAATCGTGCGCCAAATTTCGGCGATGAAAAAAGAACCGGCATGGATGCTTGAGATGCGTTTAAAGGCGTATCATCATTTTATAAAACGCCCGATGCCCAATTGGGGTAGCCCCAAAATGTACGAAATTGATTTCGATGACATTTACTATTACATCAAACCGACGGACGGGCAGGCGCGCTCGTGGGATGATGTGCCCGATGACATCAAAAATACTTTCGATAAACTGGGCATTCCCGAAGCCGAACAGAAGTTTCTGGCTGGTGTCGGTGCGCAGTATGAAAGTGAAGTCATCTATCACAATATCAAAAAAGAGTTGGAATCGAAAGGCGTTATCTTTTTGGATACCGACAGCGGTTTGCGCGAGCACGAAGATCTCTTCCGCGAGTATTTCGGCACAGTGATTCCGCTTTCGGATAACAAGTTTGCCGCGCTGAACACCGCCGTGTGGTCGGGTGGCAGTTTCATTTACGTGCCAAAGGGCGTCCACATCGATTTGCCGCTGCAAGCGTATTTCCGCATCAATGCCCAAAATATGGGGCAGTTCGAGCGCACGCTCATCATTGTGGATGAAGGGGCGTATG
>JALVZI010000666.1 GCA_027022125.1 Anaerolineae bacterium
CAGCAGTTCGGCGGTGCGGCGCAGCAGCGCGTCGGGCGTTTCCGGCGGGCGGCGCGCCGAGTCAACTTCCGCCAGCGTTTGGCGGAGTTCTGCCAGCAATCGGGCATCTATCGGAGTGAGAGAAGAATCGCTCATAATTTTTCCTATTTTTCCAGCACGCGCACGCCGGTTGCACCCAAAATGTTGCTCAATTCGGTGTGCAGTTGGGGGCTGTATTTCACCGGCATATCGGGAAATTCAATCGGCACACGGCGGTCGCCGCTGGGAATGTACAGCACCACCGCATCTGTGCCGGGATTTCCCTGCAAAATGCGATGGATGGTGCGCAGTTTTTGGCGGTCGGCGTCATCGTCGCCGCTGCGGGGAAAGTTTATCTCCACCACCACCGATTTCGGTTTCGGCGGGGCGGGCGGCGGTGTGACCCACTGCGCTTCCGGTTCGGCGGGGGGTGGCGGGGTTTCGGCAACCGGCGCGACTGCCTGCCCGTTTTTCGGCGCGGCAGCAGACACGGCGGGCATCTCTGATTCGGTGGGCAGGGGTGGCAGGTCATCATATCCGGCAGGCGTTTCGCGCACGGTATCCGGCGCGGGGGTGTAACTGGTCAACTCGGTGGAAATGGTGTCCGCCAGCACTTTGGGGCGACCCTCTTCGGCGGCATCCACTTTCCCCGCCACCAAAATCAGTTTATCGGGAACCAAAATAGCCTGATATTGCTCAAAAGTACGCGGAAAGACAATAATTTCCAGCGTGCCCTGAATATCTTCAATTTCGACAAACGCCATCGGCTTGCCTTTTTTGGTGGTGATGCGTTTGACGGTGGTAATCAACCCCGCCACCGACACCCGCCGACCGTTCAACTGCATCAGGGCATCGGTGTCGCCGCACAGGCAGGTGGTGGCACCGCGAATGGCGTCCATATACGGCTGAATGGGGTGCGACGACAAATATGTGCCCACCAAATCCCGTTCCCAGTTGAGTAATTCTTTGCGGTCAATTTCAGAAACATTGGGCAGCGGGTGCAACACCGAACCGACCTGCTGACTGCTGAAATCACCCATATCGAACATGCTGATTTGCCCGGCGGCGGCGGCTTGATGCCGCTGTCCCGATACCCGCAGCATACGGTCAATAATTTCCAGCAGCACCGCCCGCGACGCGAATCCTTCCAGCGCGCCCACTTTGATGAGACTTTCCAGCGCGCGTTTGCCCACCGTCCGCAAATCCACCCGGTTGCAAAAGTCGTCCACATCGGTGAATTTTCCGCCCGCTTCCCGCTCGGCGATGATGGCGTTGATGGGACCGTCGCCCACGTTTTTGATGGCGCCCAGCCCGTAACGGATGGCGGGTTTTTCGTCCGTGCCTTCGATGATGAAATCGTGCCCGCTGTGATTGATGTGCGGCGGCAACACTTCAATGCCCATATTGCGGCATTCTTCCAGCAGCATACCGATTTTATCGGTTTTACCCTGCTCTACCGTCAGCAGCGCGGTCATATATTCCACCGGATAGTGTGCTTTTAAAAACGCCGTCTGGCAGGTGATGGCGGCATAATCGGCGGCGTGCGCTTTGTTGAACCCGTACCGCGCGAAAAATTCAATATCGCCCCAAATTTTGTCAATCACCGCCTGCGAATAGCCGTTCTTTTTCGCCCCTTCGCTGAATTGGAGTTTGTGTTTCTCCATCAGGGCTTTTTTCTTTTTCGCCACCGCTTTGCGAATCATATCGGCTTCGCCCGGCTCGTATCCCGCCAGCGCGGTGGCAATGCGGATAATCTGTTCCTGATAGACGATGATGCCATACGTGTCCGACAGAATCGGCTCCAAATCGGGGTGGTGATACTGCACTTTTTCTTCGCCGTGCATGCGGCGGATGTAACTGGGGATATTCTCCATCGGACCGGGGCGGTACAGCGAAATGGCGGCGATGATATGATCGAATTTTGTCGGGCGCATCTCTTTCATCAGCCGCCGCATACCGGCACCTTCCACCTGAAAGATGCCGGTCAAATCGCCTTTGGCGAACAGTTCAAACGCCTGCGGGTCTTCGATGGGGATATTTTCCAGCGTGTATTCGATGCCGTGCCGCGCTTTGATGAGTTCCGCCGCGCGGCGCATGATGGTCAGGGTAGAAAGTCCCAGAAAGTCCACTTTCAGCAAGCCGATGGATTCGCAGATGGGGAATTCAAACTGGGTGACGGCTTTGGTGATAACCGAACCATACGGACGCATGAGCGGCACATAATCCATCACCGGTTTATCGGTAACAATGACCGCCGCGGCATGCACCGATGCGTGCCGCGCCACCCCTTCCAGTTCGCGGGCGGCATCGAGCAGTTGGCGCACCATCGGCTCGGCTTTATAGCGTTTTTCCAGTTCCGGCGAATAAAATTCGCTCTCCGGGTTGAGTGTCGAATCAATGGTGACAGGCTTGCCGGGAATAGCGGGAATCAATTTGGCGATTTGGTCAACTTCCGACAGCGAGACTCCCTGCGCCCGCCCGACATCGCGCACGGCGGCACGGGCTTTCATCCGCCCGAAAGCGACAATCTGCGCCACATGGTCTTCGCCATACCGCTCGATGGTATAGCGAATCATCTCTTCGCGCTGGTCATCGGGAAAATCGAGGTCGAAATCGGGCATGGAAACGCGCCCGGGGTTGAGGAATCGCTCGAAAATGAGATGGTTTTTCAGCGGGTCAATTTTGGTGATGCCCAGCGCATACGCCACAATTGATCCCGCGCCGGAACCGCGCACATTCCACCAGATGTTATTTTCGCGGGCATGGCGGCACAAATCCCACACAATCAGAAAATAAATGTCGAAATTCATTTTGCTGATGATGCCGAGTTCGTGCTCTTTCCGCGTTTGAATTTCGGGGTCGGTGGCGCGGTCGCCGTAAATGCGCACCAACCCTTCATCGGTTAACTGCCGCAGGAAAGTTTTGTAATTGTGCTCCGGCGGCATCACATTGATGGGCAAATCGGGCAAGTGGTACGATTTGTCTTCCAAATCCACTTCGCACATTTCGGCGATTTTGCGGGTGTTGGTGAAAGCGGTGTCGGGCATATCCGCCAGCGGGCGAAAAACCTCGCGCATTTCCTGCTCGGTTTTCAAATAATAACTGTGGTCAGACATGCGCATGCGTTTGCTGTCCGTCACCAGCGCGTTGGTCTGCACACACAGCAGCGTATCCTGCGCCACGGCTTGGTCGGCGCGGGCATAATGCACATCGTTGGTGACCACCATTTCCAGCCGATATTTTTTTGCCCATTCAAACAGGGTTTTGTTAATTTTGGTCAGGGTGGGGATATTGTGTTCCTGCAATTCGATGAAAAATCGTTCCCGCCCGAAAACTTCCAGATACCATTCCAGCCGTTTCATCGCCAACTCGAAATTGGCGGGGGACTTTTCATCGTTCAGCAGCGACGGGATTTCTGCCGCCATACAGCCGGTGGTGCAAATCAGCCCGTCGCTGTGCGCGGCGAGATAATCGGCATCGATGCGGGGTTTGTAATAATAGCCGTTCAGTTGGGCATCGCTGGCAATTTTCAGCAGATTTTTATAGCCGGTCATATTCTGCGCCAGCAACAGCAGGTGATGGCGTTCTTTATTTTTCTCCGCCATTGATTTGCCGAACGGCGTGAGATATGCTTCCACCCCGATGATGGGTTTGATGCCCGCCTTTTTCGCGTTGCGGAAAAACTCCACCGCGCCGTGCATCACCCCGTGGTCGGTCAGTGCCAGCGCGGGCTGCCCGATTTCCGCCGCGCGTTTCACCAGTTCATCCGTCTGCGACAGCCCGTCAAGCAGCGAGTATTCGGAATGGACATGCAGGTGGACAAAGTCAGAAGTCATAGATTGTTCCTTCACAATAAACGGGGTGTTTCATTTCCGGTGGGGAAAATGCATCCTGAGTAGCGGTTTGTGCCGCAAACCGCGTATCGAAGGGCGTTTTCCCCCTGCCGATTTTTCACCCTTCGATACGCCCTGCGGGCTACTCAGGGATGAAAAATCGGCAAACCGTCAACACACCTAATTCACACCGCGGGTTCGGCACGCAAACCGGGCACACGCCCCTGAATGTACGCCCCCACCAGCGCGGCTTGATGCGATTTGCATCCCACAAAATAGGTGGCGTGATTTTCGCCTTTTAATTGCACGGCGATACCGTCTTCAAACGTTTTCAGCCCCACCATCTTCCGCCCCATCCGAATGAAAGTGAAGGTGTTGCTGGGGAAAACGATGCGCACATTGGTCAGGAACAGGTTGCCGTCGTCCTGCCAGTCCATCTCGTTTCGGGGAATTTTTCCCTGCGGAAAGCGATTGCCGCCCGTTTCGAGCGCGGGTCCGTGGGCGCGGCGCAGATGGTCAACATGCAGATAGACGGTTTCACGCAGTTGCTCCAGCAGAATTTTCGCCAGCACACTGCCCGGCAGATTCAACCGGTCGAAATTTCCGGCGGCGAATTCCGCCAGCACGGCATCGGGATACACCTGCTCGCGGAACAATGCCACCTCCGCCGGGGAAAATGTGTTTCCCACCAGCCCCGCGCGGGCAATATCATACCCCTCGCCGAGCGCTTGTACCACATATTGCAGATGCTGTTTTCCGAAAAGTTTGTGTTTTTCTTTTATGGTAAACCCGCAGTGTTCGCAACGGTATGTTTTGCCGCTGACAGCCAGCGCCGTTTCGCTGCGGCACACGGGACACGATGAAAATAGTTCGGTGGTCATGGGTTTCTCCATTCCGTTTCGTGGTGGCATTATATCGCAAAGTTACAGGGTAGCAAAGTGGCAGGTTTCGGGTTTCGAGTTTCTGGTTTCCGGTTCAAGGTAGCAGGATGGCAACTAGTCCAAGGTTTCAAGTCCAATGTCCAAAGTCATCACGTTTCACGCATCACGTTTCACTCATCACGCTTCACAAAGGACAAATGACAAATGACAACCCTCCAACAATTTTGCCAGCCCATGCCGCAATGGTATAATCCGGTCTGATATTGGATTGAGGTTTTTATGCGGAAAAACATCGAGCGCACCGCTTGGGTAATTTTAATTGCATCTTTTTTGACGTTCTGCGCGTTGGCGGTCGGTATTCCGCTGTCGGTGCGAGCATATCTGTTCAACACCATGCAGACGCACACCACCACCCTGACCTCCATTCGCGGTACGGTGCTGGAAAAACCCAGCGATGACCAAACGCCCATCCCCATCACCTCCGGCACATCCCGCGATGTGGACGAGTTAACCATCATTTCCACCGATGACACATCACAGGCAATTTTAACCTTTTTTGATGGCAGTGTCGCCACACTGTACAACGGCACGACCATTATTTTGCACCGTGCCCGCGAACCGCGATTCAACATCAGCCCCGCCCCCGCCGAGTTGGGGTTGGAGGTGGTTCAGGGACGGGTGCGCGCCACTATCGCGCCGAGCACCCGCGCCCGCCTTTTTTGGATTCGCACCCCGCACGGGGATATTTCGATGACCGCCGGTAGTTTCGCGGTGGAAGCACACAACTCGGAAACGCAAATCACCGCCCGTGCCGGAACCGCCACCGTCACCGCCCAACAGCAATCGGTCACGCTGCACGAAGGCGAACTCACCCGCATCGCGGTGAACGCC
>JALVZI010000667.1 GCA_027022125.1 Anaerolineae bacterium
CGTGAGGCGTGATGCGTGATGCATGACTTTGGACTTGAAACTTGAGACTTTGAACTGACCACTGATGGGCTAATCGCTGACCACTGATTGCTACCCTGCAACCCTGCTACTCTGCTACCATGCAACCTTGAACCAACTTTGAACTTCCATCTATTGGACTGTGAGACCTGACACCAAACCTTTTTTAATTCTTCATTTTGCATTTTTCATTGCCCTGCTTTCCGCTTGCGCGCCGACGGTCGAGCCGCCGCAGCCCGTTTCTCTGCGGGTGACGACCGTCTCTGCCGGGGCGAAAATCGTTTCTGCCGCCGCCGACTCATTTTCGGCGGAACATCCCAACGTCACCGTGTCCGTCACCGAACTGCCCACCGTGCGCGCCATCGAAGCCGTGTGGAACGGCGATGCGGACGCAGCAATGGTTTCGGCGCTGCTGCCCGGCGCGGAACGCTTCGAGCAAATTCCCGTCACCCGCGACGGCATCGCCATCATCACCCACCCCGACAATCCGGTGGATGGCGTGACACTGCTGGAACTGCAAAAACTGTTTTCGGGGGAAATTTATCGCTGGGATGATATTCCGCACGGCGCGGGAGAGGTGTCGGTTGCCGTGCGCGAGCGCGATTCCGGCACACGCACCGTTTTTGACGGGCGCATTATGGAAGACCGGCGCATCACACCGACGGCGCGGGTTTTTCCCGATGCCGCATCGCTGCGGGCGTTTGTGGCGCAAACGCCGGGCGCGGTGGGATACATCAGTGCCGCGCTGGCGGATGATTCGGTGAAGGTGCTGGCGGTGGAAGATATATTCCCCGCGCCGGAAAATCTCGCCGATGGCGCATACCCGCTTTCATACCCGCTCTATCTGCTCATTCCCGCCGAAGCATCGCCGGAATTGCGGGCGTGGGTGCGGGCGATGGTTGGGGGATAGAGATAGGGATAGTGTGAAAGTGTGCAGGTGAGAAAGTGAGATTGGTTATTGGAGATTAGAGATTGGTGATTTGTCATTCGTTCATTCGCCCATTTACCCATTCGCTCACTTGCTGAAAACTGACCGCTGAAAACTGACCACTGAAAACTGAAAACTAACAACTGACCGCCATTCGCTATTCGTCACTCGCTATTCGTCACTCGTTGTCTTACTGCCTCAAACAGCAGAATGGACGCGCTTTGAGCGACATTCAGTGAATCTATCTGCCCGAACATTGGAATTTTGACCAATATCTCGTCGAACCAGCGGGCAGTCAACCCCGAATGTTCCGCGCCCACAGCGATAGCCGTCGCCGGGCGAAAATCCACCTCAAAATGAAAAATCTTTCCGGCGGGCGATGCCGCCACAATTTGCACCCCGTTTGCGTGTAGCCACCGCAGGGTGTCCGCAGTGGATGCGGCGGCAATCGGCACAGTGAAAAACGCCCCACGGCTGGCGCGAATGGTGTTCGGATTGCAGATGTCGGTTGTGCTGTCGCACAGAATGAGCGCGGTGACACCCGCCGCATCCGCCGAGCGCAGCATCGCGCCGAGATTGCCCGGTTTTTCCACCCCTTCCGCCACCAGAAAGAGCGCGTCGGGCGGGCAGGGGAGCGCGTCGAGCGGGAAATCGGGTTGGGGA
>JALVZI010000668.1 GCA_027022125.1 Anaerolineae bacterium
CGGCAGATGAGCGCGAGCGGGCAGGCACGAAAATCGGCACATCATTGTCGCGGTTGCGTTATTTGCAGCCGGAAACGCTGGGCGAAACCCAAAAAGCGCTGTGGGAATCGATGCTGGCACTGCCGCCGCCATTTGACGCACTCGCGCTGCACACGGAAATCGCCGAGGTGTTGAGCGGTATTTCGGTGGGGCTTTTTCGAGAAACGCGGCACGAAATGCTGCTGGCGCAGGAGAATTTGCACCGCGCGGTGCGCAGCGCGCTGTTTGCCAGCGAGCAAAAGTTCCGGCAACTCACCGAAATTGTCTCGGCTTCGATTTTCATTTTTCAGGGCACGCGATTTCGGTATGTGAACAACTGGTTCAAATATGTGACCGGTTACAGCGATAAAGAAATTCAGCAGATGAATTTTTGGGATGTCGTTCACCCCGACCACCGGATGACGGTGATGCAGCGCGGATTGGCGCGGCAGGCGGGGGAATATCCGCCGTCAAATTACGAAGTGAAACTTCAGCGTAAAGACGGGAAAATTTTGTGGGTTGAGTTGAGTTTCGCACCGATTGAATTTGAGGGCGATGTCGCCATTTTGGGCACAGCCTTCGATATTACCGGGCGGGTAGAGTCGGCAGAACGGCACAAGCGGCTTTTGGAGAAAATTTCGCGCGCCGAAGCGCGACAGCGGGCACTGCTGCGTGCCATCCCCGATTTGGTTTTCCGGTTGGACGAAACAGGGAAAATCATTGACTATCACTCGAATTTTCCGGAATTGCTGTTTATGTCGCCGGAAGAGTTTATGGGGAAAACCGCTCTGCAATTATTGCCGCCGTCGGTGGGACAACAACTGCACGATGCCATTATGGAAGTGGTGGAAACGGGCGAGCCGCGCGAGATTCCGTATGCTTTGGAAGTGGATGGAAAGACCCGCTATTTTGAAGCCCATTTCACTATGGGGCGCGGCGAAGTGCTGGTTGCCATCCGTGATGTGACCGTCGGCAAAGTGGCGGAGCAGCGCGCCATTCGCACCGAACGGATGGCGGCGTTGGGGCAACTTTCGGCGGCGCTGGCACACGAGTTGAACAACCCGTTGCAAGCCATTCAAACAAATTTAGATTTAATTTTGGATTTCCCGCTCACGGCAGAGGAAAAAGAAGAGTATTTTCACGTCATCCGCCACGAGTTGAAACGAGTGACGGAATTGAGCCAGCATATTTTAAGTTTCGCCAGCCCGCGCCCCGAAACGCGCGAGCCGCTGATGGTGACAGATGTCATCAACCACGTTTTGCGTTTGTGGCGCAAACATTTGGAGAAAAATCGGGTCACGGTGGTGACGGATTTCCACTCATCCCGCCCCGTCGTTGCGGCGCAAAATCAACTGCATCAGGTTTTTTTGAACCTGATATTGAATGCAATTGACGCAATTCGCACCACAAAAGAAAAGGGAACTATCACCATTACCGTGCAGCCCATCGCCGAGCAAAAAAAAGTGGAGATTACTTTCGCCAATGATGGGGCACCAATTGAAGAATCGGCTTTGCCGCATTTGTTTGAACCGTTTTTCACCACAAAAGTTGACGGAAACGGCTTGGGATTATGGACGAGTTACAACATCATCGAACAACACGGTGGCACACTTTCGGCTGAAAATTGGGGCGATGGAGACGGCGCAATTTTCAGCATCATACTTCCTGTTGTGAATTCAACTGAAAACGAGTGAGGGACGCAATGAGTCAGTCGAACACGACAACGGACAACAAACATTATCGCATTTTGGTGGTCGATGACGAACAACCCATACGCGACGCGCTGGTGAAAGCGCTGTCGCTGTACGGGTACGATGTTTTGGGCGCGGCTTCCGGGGCGGAGGCGCTGTTGCTGATGAACCGTATGCCCTTTACACTGATGATACTCGATATGCAGATGCCGGGAATGGACGGCATAACCGTGATGCGCAAAACCCGCGAAATTCAGCCGCATTTGCTGATACTGGTACTCACGGCGCATGCATCATTGGATAACGCCATCGCCGCGGTGAAGTCGCAGGCGGTGGATTTTTTGCAGAAGCCGGTTTCCACCCAAGTGCTGTGCGAAACGGTGAAAAACCTGCTGGCTCGCCACGCCGAACGCGCACACCGGAATATGCTGGCAGAAGCGATTACCAACGTGGTCAACTCGATGCGCCCGCAAAACGTGCCTGCCGCAAAAGGGAAACCCTTACCGGTGTACCCCACAATTGATGATGGCGAAATATTGTATGTGCCACCGATTTCGCTGGACAGGATGCGTAAACAAGTGGTGGTTGACAACACCGAGACATCTGTTTCCATCAGCGATGGCGAGGCGACATTGCTGGCGTATTTGATGGAGAATGCCAACCAGTTGCTTTCGGCGCGGCAATTGGCATTCCGGTTGATTGGCGATGGCTCGCTCACCGAGGGGGAAGCGCAGAGGCTGGTGCGTCCGTATCTTTCGCGGCTGCGTTCAAAAATACCGATTTTGAAAACAGCACCGCCGGTATTGCGTACTGTTCGGCGGCGCGGCTATATGTATATCCCCAAAAAATCATAATCGAATTGTATCCGGTTCATAATTGATGTTACGCAACCAAGGATTTGATTTCCCCCGGCAAGCCGAAATACAGTAGTGCATTGTCCGGCCTTAATTGTCGGGATATTGTCCACCGGAAAAGGTGAAAAAATTGAACCACAGAGGCGCAGAGACATAGAGAAAATAAGGTTTGAGTGCCGACTATACAGCAGAGTTTGTAATTTTTGATGAAAATTAGAACCGAAACTCAAAAATTTTGAGATTCTCCGCGTCTCTGTGTCTCTGTGGTGAAAAATTAACCTTTTTGCAGATGAGCCATTACAGAGGTCGTAATCCTACTTTTTAGATTGGATGATGCAGTAGCGGGGGTAGGGGCGGCTCGCGAGCCGCCCCTACGGTTTTGCTCGAAAGAGTATATATCATTCCCGCTTCCACGAGAATGACATCATCGAAATTACCAATGATTTTTTGTGATTCTGACACACTTTTAAAAAGTTTCATTTAGTTCATAAACTTATTGAAACTTTTTGTTTGACCGGATTTCCGCATCAAATTAACGCGAATTTCTCAAATTTAAGCATAAAATCTGTGAAATTCGTGAAAATTCGATGCAAAAAAGAGAGAAGCGTAAAAGTTTCATTTAGTTCCATAAAAAGTGTTTAATTTCGAACAAAATTGCAATAAAACTGTAATATTTCCGCGCAATTTTTGTGTTATAATGGTCACATGGCATGGTGGTGATTTTTGGGGAGAAAATAATGGCTTCGCTGACCAAAAAACGAATTTTACTGGCTGACCCGGATATGCCGTTTCGAGTTGCTTTGGCACGCACGCTCAAATTTAAAGGCTATTTGGTTGACCAAGCCGCATCGGTGCAGCAGATGCTGCATTTGCTGTCGAAAGTACCCGTATCGCTGGTGGTGATTGATATTCGAATGCCGGAAACAGACGGCATCAGTTTGATACGGCAGTTACGGCAGAAATTCCCCGATACGCATATCATCATTCTTTCTGCCGGCGCCAATGTCGAAACTACCATCGAAGCCGTGAAACTCGGCGTGAAAGATTATCTGCTGAAACCCATCGCCACCGGCGATATTCTGACCGCCATTGATATGGTTTTGCACACCCGCTCCAATTTTACCCGTCAGCCGGTGGCATCGCAATCGCACCTGCGGGCATCGTGATTCAAAAATTGTGAAATAAAGAAAACTCGCAGAGAAAATATTTTCTCTGCGAGTTTTCTTTATTTGGCGGCTTGTGGTTTTCAGACAGTTGCGATATGATAGCCACCGATACAGAGGTGATTATGGAAAACCGATTATTCATCCCCAGCGAAATATTGAGCACCCGCGCCCTGCCCAACCTGCTGCCCCTGCCCGATGCACCCGTGCATCTCGACATCGGCACGGGGTTGGGGCATTTTATCGCCGAAATGGCACAGCGCCATCCCGCCGCCAACTGGATTGGGCTGGAATATGACGGCAAAATCATCAAACGCGCCATTCGCCGCGTGCGCCGCGCCGCGCCGCACAATACCCGCTTGCTGACGATGCACGCCCGCCCTTTTTTGCTGGAAAGTGTCCCGCCGAACAGTCTCGACCATATCTGGCTGAATTTTCCCGACCCGTGGCACAAGAGACGCCACGCCGACCGCCGACACACCCACCCGTGGATGCTGGGGTTGCTGGCGAGCCGTCTGCGGGTGGGGGGCGAACTCCATTTGGCGACCGATGTTCCCACGTTTTTTGAGGCGATGCAGGCGGGATTCGCCGACCGCAACGGTATCATTTTCACCACCGATACTCCGTGGCGGCGCGAAACGCTCGGCGTGCAGACAAAATACGAGCGCAAGTGGACTCGGCAGGGCAAGCCGATATTTTTCGGCGATTGGCGCAAAACCGGCGAAACGGAACCGTACCCTTTCGACCGCCAGCCCCCGCCGCCGTTCACTGTCACCGAACTGCCGCCGCCCGGCAATTACGGCGCGGGGCGATATACCGCCAAAGTTTTCCCGCCGCGAAAATTATCGCCGCGGCAGGCGGGCTTCTATTTGATTGACCATCAGTGGGGATTGAGCACGCCCGGCTATTTCGATGCCGCCGAGGGGGTTGTGCGGCTCAAAGGGGCGTGGACAGCGTGGAAAATCGCACTGGTGGGGGAGGTTATTGGAGATTGGTGATTGGTTTTTAGTTGTCAGTGGTCAGCGTTCAGTCAATTGCTGACTGCTGATGGCTGACGGCTGAAAACTGACCACCATTCGCTCATTCGCTATTCGTCATTCGCTATTTGAAAATGTGCTTCCAATCGCGGTAAATCCACGCCGATGACCCGCAGTGACACGGTGTCATTCAGCGCGATTTTGCTGGGAATCTGCTTCCACACATCCATATCCAGTGCGGGGATGACCACCCGCCGCCGTTTACCATGCATTTCGACCACCACCCCTTCGCCCCGCCAATCGGGGTTCTGCTGCAGAAAAACCAACTTCCAGTGCAAATTCGATAACCGTTCCGCCCGCCGAACCTCCGCCGCTGCCGCACCCGACTCGGCGATGCGTGCCAACAGTGTCGCCGCCGAAAGGGGTGTTTCGCCGCGCAGAAATTGGCGCAATTGCTGATGCGCCGCCAAATCGCCGTATCGCCGCAGTGGGCTGGTGATTTGCGTGTAGCCATCAATGCCCAACCCAAAATGTTTTCCCAAACTGCCTTTCAACTCAGCGGGGGAGAGCAATTTCCGCAGGGCAAACATCCGCGCCAACCCCTCCGCGGGCAAATCGGTATCGGCGGGGGGCGATTGCGTGCTGAACGCCAGCGGAATATCGTTTGCCACCGCGAATTTCGCCACCGCTTCGCCGCACAGCAACATCGCTTCGCGCACCAGCGTGCGGCTTTTCAGCGGCAAAATCGGTTTGATGGTGACGATGCCGTTATCATCCACCCGCATTTTCACTTCCGGCAAATCGAGTTCCAGCGCACCGTTTGTCACGCGCCGCTGCCGATTCTTTTCGGCAATTGCCAGCAGGTCGGCGAGCGGTGCTGCCGCCCGCCGCCACCGAACGGCTCGCGCTCGGGC
>JALVZI010000669.1:0-2140 GCA_027022125.1 Anaerolineae bacterium
CACCGTGCGCGGCGCGGGGCTGTTTCCGCACGCCGCCAACCAAAAAACGATGAACGCGAGTGACAGAGGAAGTAGTCTTTTCATTTGACAGCAAATTACGATGATTTCGCGGAGGTATCAATTAAACGATAGCCTGCGCCGCGCACGGTGAGCAGGTATTTGGGGCGGCTGGGGTTCACTTCGATGATTTCGCGCAACCAGCGGATGTGCACATCGAGTGTGCGGGTGTCGCCCATGTAATCTGTGTTCCATACGTGGGTCATAATTTCTTTGCGGCAGACAATCTGCCCTATATTTTCTAAAAAGAGTTGCATCAATGCCGTCAGTTTCGGGGTTAAATGATGCGTTTCGCCCTGTGCCCACAGCGATTGTCTGCTCACATGCAGGGCAAACGGACCGGCGCGCAGCAAGCCGTTATTTTTCGCCGCATCATAAACGGCTTCCGGCAAATCATTGGGGGAGCACACGGTGCAACCGGGAATGTCGTTGTCATCGGCGGAAACCGCCACCCACGGCACAGAAAACTCTTTCGCCGCGGGGACATCACGAATGGCGGGGGGAATGTCGCCTCCTTGCAACAGATTCACCACCACCACATCGGGCACATTCGCCGCCAGCCACATTTCTGCTTCGGCATCAGAAAAGACCTGTGCCACGCGATAATCGTTGCTGTTAAAGGAATGTGCCAGTGATGTTGTTTGGGGATTCGTTTCAATCAACAATAGAGAATATCGCACAAAGCCTCCCATCCTAGTTTCAGTGTGCAGGTATGTAAACATTATACTCATAAAAAACATCAATCGCAACACAAATTGTCAATAGTTGAAAAATGACGGGACAAAAATGCCATACAGTCCCCGAAAAAGTTTGAGAAAATCTCCTCAAAAAAGTATTTGACAATATAAATATTTGAAATTAAAATAGAATTGCCTAA
The DNA here is from genome assembly GCA_027022125.1 of Anaerolineae bacterium. Lineage (GTDB taxonomy): Bacteria > Chloroflexota > Anaerolineae > 4572-78 > 4572-78 > JANTHQ01. Next base: position 935 of record JALVZI010000669.1, read on the forward strand.
CAAGAGGCAAAAAACATATTTACAAGAGAGGAGATTTTTATGGAACGCAGGGAATTTTTAGGTCTTGCATCAAAGGCTGCTCTTGTTGGTGGTGCTGTTGCCATTACCGGCTGCAACACTGGCGGTGGTGCAACAGCCACACCAGCAGCAGCAGGCAACGGTCAAGAGGCTGCTGCCGCTGTGGCAAATGATTCATCGCTGCCCACCGTTGAGTGGCAAATGGCAACCAGTTGGCCCCAAGCGTTAGACACCATTTACGGTGGCGCAGTCACCGTGGCAGAACGTGTTGCCGCGATGACCGGCGGGAAGTTCAAGATTACACCGCGTACCGCCGGCGAGTTGGCTCCGGGGCTGCAAGTGCTCGATGTTGTGTCGCAGGGCGCCGTCCCCATCGGTCACACGGCTTCATACTACTATGTCGGTAAAAGCAATGTGATGGCATTCGGTACATCGTTGCCGTTTGGTTTGAACGCCCAACAGCAAAATGCGTGGCTTTATCAAGGTGGCGGGCTTGACTTGCTTCAACCCTTCTACAAAGACAAATTCAACGTCATCCAATTCCCGGCGGGCAATACCGGCGCACAGATGGGCGGTTGGTGGAAGAAAGAAATCAACTCTTTAGACGACTTGAAAGGTCGGAAGATGCGTATTCCCGGTTTGGGCGGGAAAGTGATGGATAAACTGGGCGTGACCGTGCAGGTGTTGCCCGGTGGCGAAATTTTCCAGGCACTGCAAACCGGCGCAATTGACGGCGCGGAATGGGTTGGTCCGTATGACGACCTGAAATTAAGTTTCAATAAAGCCGCGAAATACTACTACTTCCCCGGCTGGTGGGAACCCGGTCCCACACTTGAAATTCAAGTTAATTTGGATGAATGGAACAAACTGCCGCAGGAATATCAGGAAATTCTGAAAACTGCCGCTTACGAAGCCAATATGACGATGCTAGCAACTTACGATGCCAAAAACATTGCTGCATTGCAAGAATTGATTGATGGTGGGACTGAGTTGCGCCGCTACCCCGAAGATGTGATGAGTGCCGCACAAGATGCAGCATTTGAATTGTTCAACGAATATGCTGCCGCCGACCCGGATTTCAAATCCATTTTTGAACAGTGGAGCAAATTCCGCGATGGTATCTTCCAGTGGAACAGCCTGAATGAAGGTGGCTTTACTCAATTTGCATACAGCCAATTTGATTGGTAG
>JALVZI010000669.1:2150-5613 GCA_027022125.1 Anaerolineae bacterium
CCGCCGGACGAATGTCCGGCGGTTTTTTTTGCCATAAAAAAACGGGAACGCGCCTTTTGCACGTTCCCGTTTGCAGCGAGTTTTACTTTTTACGCCGAACCGGCAGCGTTTACCAACCACAACACCGTCTGCGGGAAGAGCATCACGATGATAAGTGCCAGTGATTGAATTGCCATAAATGGGAACGCCCCTTTGTGAATTTCAGATGTTTTGACCTCTGGCGGGGCAACCCCTTGCAGGTAAAACAGTGAAAATCCGACCGGCGGGGAAATGAACGCGATATTCAAATTGATACCCATCATAATACCGAACCAGACCATGTTCACCCCCAGCGCGGCGGCAGCAGGCACAAATAGCGGCATCACAATGAAACTAATTTCAATAAATTCGAGGTTCATCCCCATAATGAACACAATGATGTTCGAGACGATGATAAATGTCCAGTAACCACCGGGCAGGCTGGTCAGCAAGTGAGTAACATACGCTTTCCCGCCAAGATTGTCGAACACCAACCCAAACAGGGTTGAAGCAAACAAAATCATAATAACCAAACTGGTAATATTGACGGTGGCACGCGCCGAATCTTTAATAAGTTTCCAGTTGAGGTTTCGGTTCATCCACGCTAAAACCAACGACCCAACTGCACCAACCGCACCGGCTTCGGTGGGGGTGGCAAAACCGGTAAAAATGCTGCCCAACACGGCGAAAATCAAAATGACGGGAGGAACCACCGCAATTAACGTTTCTCGCGCCAAATCCCAACCATGCAATGTTCGCACTTCGGGGGGAAGTGCAGGCACTTTTTCCGGCGAAATAACCGCCAAAATTAAAACGTAAATGATGTAAAAACCGGAAAGCATCAGCCCCGGAATTACTGCGCCAAGAAATAAGTCTCCCACCCCGACACCAATTTGGTCGCTGAGGATGACCAACACCAGGCTGGGTGGCAGCAATTGCGCCATTGTGCCAGAAGCAATGATAATACCGGTGGCAACTTTGTGGTCGTATCCGTAACGAACCATCACCGGCAGCGACAGTAATCCCATCACAATAACGGTTGCCGCCACCACACCGGTTGCTGCTGCCAGCAACGTGCCGACGATGATAACCGCCAGCGCCATCCCGCCGCGTAACGGTCCCATCAACAGCCCAACGGTGGTCAGCAGTCGTTCCGCCAGCCCAGATTTTTCAAATACTGCGCCCATAAATACAAAAAATATAATTGCCAACAGGGTGAAATTCGACATGGTACCGAACCAGCGGTTCGGCATTAGCCGCAACAAATTAAAATCGAATGCGCCAAATATAAAACCAAATACTAAAAAGATGATGGAGGTTGCGGCAAACGAGAATGCTACCGGATACCCGATAACAATCATTGCAAAGAAAACCACAAACATTAAGAGTGCCAGCCATTCAAGTCCCATAAATTATCTCCCCTCGATGAAAATGGTGTTTGTCTCTGTTTTTAATGAACTTCAACATCTTCGTGGATTTCTTCCAATCCGTATTCTTCCAGCGTGTGCCCGCGCATTACAATGTAACTTTTAATGACCTCTGCGACAAATTGCAGCGTCAGCATTACAAACGACACGATAATCATTGATTTTATCGGCGCACGGGGCAAGCCACTGGGGTCGGGAGACATTTCCCACGGACCCCATGTCCCGTTTGGCAAACGCCCCCACGAGTACAATACCGGCGGAACGGTGACAATAATACCCACCACAGAGAACGGTATCATAAACAACAGGTTGCCCCAAAAGTTAATGGTGGCTTTTACTTTTTCCGAAAATTTTTCGTAAAAAAAGTCGACCCGCACATTAACATCGTGTTTCAAAATGTAGGCAAATCCTAAAAAGAAAACCAGCGAATACAGATACCACTGCAACTCGATGAATACATTTGAAGATAACGTCAACCCAATATACTTTCCAATATATCGGGCAGCCACATTATAGAACCCTATGGTAACAGTCAATATTACCAAATACATTGCAATTTCGCCAAACACTTCTGAGATAGCATCGACTGTTTTGATAAATTTTATAACAAGTTTCATAGGCTCTCTCCCATAAAATGACCAGTTGTTGCCTTCATTCAGGTTAATGCCCATATGATAACAGTTTTTTTTAAAATTACCAAAAATTCATTTTCCACTTCCATTGTTTTTTGGTAACTATGCCCTGTTTCGGGCAACCATAAAGGTCACCCCTACGAATTTTGGCGTAACCTGACTGATTCTTTCGGTTTCGTAGGGGCGGCTCGCGAGCCGCCCCTACGGATTTTAGCGCGAACCGACCGACTCTTTTGGATTCGTAGGGGCACGCTGCAGCGTGCTCCTACGTTTTTCCATCCTCCTGAGCATTACGTTTTTTGTTGTTGATATGGCAAAACGGAATGAAAATAGTGGCTACACCACAACCACAAAAAGTAAGGGAGCAGGGTTGTCTGCTCCCTTATTTTCGTTATGCTATAAAAAGTTGCTATTTCATCACCAGTGGCAGGAAAATATATATTGGCGGTGCGGGTGCGGGCGAGGTGGTAATATCGAATTGCTGTAACGTTGCATCCATCCCATCTGTGGCAGAGAGTATCACCGATCCCACACCGACATCACCAGCGGCGGGTGTGCCGCTGAGTGTTGCCGTGCCATCACCGTTATCGGTGAAGGTGAGCCACGCCGGCAGTGTCGGGGCGATGATGGCGATGCTATTTCCGTCGGCATCCGTTACGGTGACGGTGTAACTGTATGGCACGCCCACCGTCGCCGTCAATGGCGGGGTAGAGGTAAATGCCGGCGGCGTGTTGACGGTCGCACCGGCGGTCGAATCGGCAGTGACGATATTATTTTCATCATCAATGGCGCTGGCGGTAATTTTATCATTCCGCACATCGCCCGCCGAGCCGCTGACCGTTTGTGTGAATGTGCAACCGTAACTGCCATCCACCGCAATCCACACACCCACCGCACAACTGCCAACGCCATCCAAATTGCCATCCAGCGTGCGGTACAGATTGTCATCATACAGCGAAACCAGATAAACCGGTTCGACGCTTGTGTTTTCCACCGAGACTGTCACCGTGACCACACCGCCGCCCACCGGCAGCACAGTCGGCGTAACAGATTTCGTCACCGAAATTGTCGGCAGCACATCCGTCAGCGTGACCGATGCGTTGGCGGTGGCGGTGGCGGTGTTGTTTTCGCCATCGGTCACCGTTGCCGAAACTGTATCGGTGAGCGTGTCGCCGGCGTTACCCAATACCGCTCCGCTGAACGTGCATTCGGTTGTGCCGAACCCGGCGATGGTCGTGCCGGTGGCACATGTGCCCTGCCCGTTCAAATCGCCATAAACATCATCGGTCAGCCTGCTCAGGGTGACGCTTTCGGCGGTGGTGTTGGTGATGCGCACGGTGAAGGTCATCGTGCCGCCCGGTTCGGGCAGGGTTTGCGCCGCCGCCG
>JALVZI010000670.1 GCA_027022125.1 Anaerolineae bacterium
AAATCTGCGTTTGTGAGCCTGAATACACTGTGATATAATAACAGAAATCCGAATCCTAACCCGTGGTCGTTGAAAATCAGCGGCGCTGAAAAATGGCTTTCAGCGAAAAGTGCCTGCGGTTGGGGCTCTATTTCATTCACCGTGAAAGGAGAAACTATGGCACTTTGGAACCGGTATCACACCCCCGCTACCGTTGATGATGCGTTGTCGCTGCTGGAGAAATATCATGGCGCGGCGCAAATTGTCGCCGGTGGCACAGACCTCATTCTCGATTTGCAGCAAGGCAATCACCACCCCCCCGTTGAAGCATTGATAGACATTACCCGCATCGGTGGGATGGATGGCATTATGTTGGATGGCGATGTTTTCACCATCGGCGCGAATGCCACCCATGCCCGCATCGTGCGCCATCCCGACATCCGTCGGCGCGCCACCTGTTTGGCGGAAAGTTGCGGCGTGGTTGGTGGACCGCAGGTGCGGAACGTCGGCACACTGGGCGGCAATGTGGCGCACGCGCTTCCTGCCGGCGATGGCACAACCTCGCTGGTGGCGCTCGACGCGGAGGCGGAAATTGTGAAAGACGGTGTTCGCCGCTGGGTTCACATTCTGGAAATGTACAAAGGTCCGGGGCAATCGCTGCTCAATTCTGCACAAGATTTGCTCATCCGATTCAGATTCAACGCTTGCACCGCCGGACAGGGGACGGCATTCAACCGAATTATGCGCCCGCAGGGCGTGGCGCTGCCCATTTTGGGCTGTGCGGTATGGGTGCAGTTGGCAGATGACCGTCAGACGATTGACGATGTGCGGTTGTGCATCGGACCCGTTGCCAAAACGCCGACCCGCGCCCGCGAAACCGAATCCGTGCTGCGGGGCAGTCCGGCAACCGAAGATAGCGTGCGCCGCGCGGTGGCAGTCGCGCTGGAAGAACTCCATCCGCGCACCAGCAAATTCCGCGCCACGGCAGAATACCGGCAAATGATGATTGACGTTCTGTTGCGCCGAACCCTGCCCAAAGCGATTGAACGCGCCAAAACCGGCGAAGCCGAACCGGAAATCAATGAATAGTGAACAGTGAATAGTGAATAATGCAACTGTTCACCGTGCAATGATATTTTGCCGATTTCATCATGAGTGCTAAGTCAAGTACATTTTGGCGAGTAATTTAGCCTCAAATGACGCACCTGAAAAAAGGTGTAGAAATTGAACCACAGAGGCGCAGAGAAACAGAGAAAATAAGATTTGAGAGCCGGTTACAAGGCGTTATCTGCAATTTCCGGCGGAAATCCAAGTCAAACAAAAACTTTAAATTCTCCGCGCCTCTGCGTCTCTGTGGTGAAAAATCAACCTTATTTAGAGGAGCCAAGCCGTCAAAATCAACTTGACTTGGTACTGAGTAGCCCGTAGGGCATATCGAAGGGCGTTTTTCCCCACTGAAAACGAAACGTCAACACACCATAGAGATTGGCTGACGGCTGATTGCTGACGGCTGACCGCTACTTTTACTGAAAACTAAAGGCTGAAAACTGATGACTGATTTAAATCTAACCGTAAACGGAAAAGAATATATTGTGGATGTTCCCGAATCGAAATCGCTGGCAGAAGTGCTGCGGCAGGATTTGGGACTGACCGGAACGAAAATCGGGTGCGAAGAAGCCGAATGCGGCGCGTGTACTGTCATTGTGGATGGCACGCCTGTCACATCGTGCATTTATCCGGCGTTTAAAGCGCAGGGCGCATCCATCGAGACGATTGAAGGGTTGGCACACGATGAAGAATTGCACCCCCTGCAAAAGAATTTCATCGAACATGGCGCGGTGCAGTGCGGCTTCTGCACGCCCGGTATGATTATGACCTCCAAAGCGCTGCTGGATGAAAATCCCGCCCCCACCGAAGAAGACATCAAAGCCGCGCTGAAAGACACGCTGTGCCGCTGCACGGGATACACCAGCATCGTCAACGCGGTGCAATCGGCGGCGGCGGAAATTCGCGGTGAAACGCCCCCGCTGTGGGTGGGACCCGCCACCAAACCGCCGGAGTATGCTGTCGGCAAGCCTATCGTTGTGCCCGGCACGGTGGAAAAAGTCACCGGCGCGGCAAAATTCACTGATGATTACACCTTCCCCGATATGCTTTTCGCCCGCACCCTGCGCGCCGAGTATCCGCACGCCAAAATTTTGAGCATCGATGCTAGCGCCGCCAAAGCCTTGCCCGGCGTGCATGCTGTGCTGACCCACGAAGATATTCCCGGCGAAAAATATCACGGGCTGGTAAATTACGATTGGCCCGCGCTGGCGATTGACAAAGTGCGCTATATGGGCGACCCGGTGGCGGTTGTCGCGGCGGACACGGAAGAAATTGCCGAAGCCGCGCTCAAACTCATCAAAGTGGAATATGAACCGCTGCCGGTGGTTGCCGACCCCGAAGCCGCCCATCGCCCCGATGCGCCGGTCATTCACGATAATTGGAAAACCGACAATCTCATCAAACACATCAAAGTGCGGCACGGTGATATTGAAAAAGGTTTCGCCGAGGCGGATGTGGTGGTTGAAGGCGAATATCGCACGCCGACCATCGACCATGCATTTATGGAACCGGAATGCGCCATCGGTGTGCCGGCGGGTGTGCAGGGACACGAAAAACTGACCATTTATGTCGGTTCGCAGATACCGTATCAGGATAGACACCAGATTGCGCGGGTGCTCGGTGTGCCGGAAGAATCGGTGCGGGTGAAAGGCACGCTCATCGGCGGCGGGTTCGGCGGAAAAGAGGACATCGCCGGGCAGATACATGTGGCGCTGCTGGCGAATGCCACCGGCAGACCGGTGAAAATGCTGTACAGCCGACACGAATCGCTGCTGGCGCATCCCAAACGGCACGCGACCATTATCCGCATAAAAACCGGCGCCAAAAAAGATGGCACGCTGGTTGCCGTTCACGCCGAGTTGTTCGGCGATGGCGGCGCGTATGAGAGTTTGAGCCAAAAGGTGATGGGACGCGCCACCACCCACGCCACCGGACCGTATGACGTTCCCCATGCCAAAGTGGATTGTTATGCCATGTACACCAACAATCCGCCGTCGGGCGCATTTCGCGGTTTCGGTGTGACGCAGTCGGCGTTTGCGGTGGAACAGAATATGGACAAACTGGCGGAAGCGCTGGGAATGGATCCCGTCGAATTGCGGCGCAAAAATGCTCAGCGCGTCGGGGTGGAAACCGCCACCGGACAACTGCTGCGCGAAAGTGTCGGTTTACATCAAACGATTGACGCGGTGGAACGCGGTATCAAATCGCATATGAACGGTAACGGCTTCCACTGGGCGTGGCGCGAAGGGAACAAAGCCTATGGCTGGGGCATTGCCTGCGCTTACAAAAATACCGGTCTCGGCGGCGGTGCGCCCGATAAAGCCACAGCGGAAATTGAGGTGTTTGAAAACGGCACTGCCGAAGTTCGCATTTCATCGGCGGATATGGGGCAGGGATTGAAAGGCGTGCTGGCGCAGATGGTTTCGGAAGAATTGAAACTGCCGCTGTCGCAGGTCAGTGTGCTGCTGTCCGACACCGATTTGACGCCCGACGGCGGACCCACCACCGCTTCGCGGCAAACATATGTTTCGGGGAATGCGGCGCGGATGGCGGCGGGTTCCATGCGCGAGGCACTGGCGCGGGTCGCGGCGGAAGAGTTGGATGTTGACCCCGCCGAGATTCGATTTGAGGAGGGTTTGCTGCGCTATAACGGCGACGGTGTGCCCATCGGCACGGTTGCCGGGTGGATGAAAAAACACGGGCTGGAACCGAAAACGCAGTATGAATACTGGGCGCCAAAAACTCAACCGCTCGGCACGGGGGGCGATATGCACTTCGCGTTTTCGTATGCCACCCAAGCCGCGCTGGTGGAAGTGGATTTGGAAACGGGGAAAATTCGGGTGCTGGATGTGTATGCTGCCAACGATGTGGGGCGCGCCATCAACCCGAAGGCGCTCGAAGGGCAGGTGGAAGGCGGCATCGTGATGTCGCTGGGCAACACGCTCACCGAAGCGTACATTCTGGAAGACGCCGTGCCGTGGTCGGTGCGGTTTGCCCGCTATCGCATTCCCAGCATCACCCATATGCCGAAAATCCATTCCACCATTGTGGAAGACCCGGTCAGCACGGGACCATACGGGGCAAAAGGTGTCGGCGAGATTTCGTCCATCAACACCATGCCCGCCGTGTGCAACGCCATCTATCACGCCACCGGTGTGCGCATCCATAAAGTGCCGGTTGACCAAGATGCGCTGGCGCGGGCAATCAAAACCGGGCAAAAAGATTTGTTCCAATCGTGGGAAGACGTAAAATAATAGCGAATAGCGAATAGCGAATAGCGAATGGGCGAATTTTTCGTCATTCGCTATTCGTCACTCGTCACTTGAAATATGGCACTGAAACTATTACTGGCATATAACGTGCGCGAGCATCGCGCGGAAGATTATTATCGGTTTGTGCAGACGGAATTTTTGCCGCGAGCGCAGGCAATCGGGCTGGTGATGACCGAAGGCTGGCAGACAGCCTATGGTCATTACCCGTCTCGATTGCTGGCGTTTGCTTCACAGACGGATGAGCAATTGCGTGTCGCGCTTGCCAGCGATGAATGGGATTCCATCGAAACAAAATTGGGCGAGTTCATCACCGATTATGAAAAACGGGTGGTGTATGCTCGCCCAAACTTTCAGTTTTTCAAGCCCGAACCGCAACGATAGACCCCGTTATTTCGCCCAACCCTCATCCACCAAAAATTGAAAAACGGATTTTCCCGCCAAATGATGCCCGTTTGCCGTCCAGTGCCCATCGTGCACAAAATAGAGCGGCACATCGGGCGAATTTTGCGCCGCCTGCCGGAAAACGGGCAGCAAATCCAGATACGGAATATCGTGCCGGTGGAGAATATCCGCCAGTTGCCGATTGGGTTGTTCCATATCCCATTGCAGCGATTGCATCGCCGGATTGCGGCGCAGGGTTTGTTCCCATTTGTCGGGATACACCTGCTCTTTGGCGGGAACGATGACCACCCCGAATTTACTGCCCGATGCCGTAACCTGCGATTGCAATTCGGCAATCAGGGTATCCATCAACTGCCATGCCGATTGCCAATCGGCGTTCATCGGGGTTTGATACACAAAAAATGGCACGGGAATATCGGGGGTGGTGGCGCGGATGCGCGCTTCGCCGCCGAGCAGCCCGCCGGGTCCCAGCGCGTGCAGCACGGCGGGAACATCCGCCAAATGCGGCGCCAGCCAGCGGTAGAGCGCGCTGTGCAGAAAGAGCCAATCCGCAACGGGGAGCATCGGCGCGGGGGGGAGTGGTTTCGGTTTTTCCAGCCCCAGCGTTTGGTATGCGGTAGCGGGGTCAAACGGCGTGGGATACACCAGCGAGCCGTTTTCGTCCAGCCGGAAATAACTTTTTTGCACACTGCCGCCGTTGCGGGCAACTTCCAGCGGGGCGTAACTGTTGGCGGTGTCGTTGCGCACAAAAAAGAAGAGCAGGGTGACATCCGGCTGGAATTTCACCCCTTCCTGCCGGAACATCAGCAATTCTTGGTCG
>JALVZI010000671.1 GCA_027022125.1 Anaerolineae bacterium
TGGCATATCTTTCCAGTTTCTCGCGGCTCCACTGGTGAATGATGGTTCGTAAATCCTGTTCGATTCCCGGGTGTTCGGCAGTCATAACGGTTACTCCGCATTGGGGGCGGTATTGTGTTCAGTCCGGTTTAAAATTGCCAGCAACTCATCGTGAGAAGCGTTATTTTCCAGCGCTGTTCGCAGTGATTGCGCCATTGACTGATATTGTTGCAGTATTTTTACCAATTTCCGCTCTGAAGCGACAACTTTTGCGAAATCTTTGCCCAGTGCCAGCGTCTGGTGGAAATCATCGCGCAACCCGACTTCCGCATCGGTGTCGGCGGTTGCGGGGGTTTGGGTTTTGGGCAGGGTAATGGTGAAACAACTGCCTTCGTTCAGCACGCTGCGCACGCTGATGTCGCCGTTGTGCAGTTGCACGCCGCGCTGGGCGATAGCCAGTCCCAGCCCCAGCCCCCCCACCGAGCGGGTGAGATGTTCTTCCACCTGATAAAATTTGTCGAAAATTTTGGTTTGTTCTTTTTGTGCGATGCCGATGCCGGTATCTTCCACTTCGATGGTGACGGTGTCGGCGGTATCGAAAACGCGCACCGTTACCGTGCCGCCGGGGTCGTTAAAGGTGATGGCATTTTCCACAATATGGCGGATGGCTTCTTGCAGAATGTTTCGGTTGCCGGTAATGGCGATTTTCTTCGCCGGAAATTCGGTGAAAAGTTGGATTTCCTTCCCTTCGGCGGCGCGGCGAACATTTTCCAGCACGGTTTTGACGGTATCGACAATGTTGAATGCCGGTGCGGCAGGTGAAGTTTCGGTTTGGTAGCGGATGTCGGCAAACTCGATGAGTTCGTCAATGATGTCTTTTAAACGGTTGCTGGATTGCAGGATGGTATCGAGCAGATGTCCGGTGAGCTCGTCATCGTTTTCCAGCGTTTCTTTCAGTACCTGTGAAAATCCCAAAACCGCCGCCAGCGGCGTGCGCAATTCGTGTGCGGCAATATTGATGAATTCGCTTTTCAGGTTTTCCAGCCGTTTGCGTTCGGTTAAATCGTGGGCGCTCAGCAGCCAGCCGTGGTAATTTCCCGCCGAAAGGGGGACGGCGTTTACCAGCAAACTGCGCCACATCGTTTTTGTCAGCGGCAGTTCAACTTCCACCTGAATGCTGGTCTGTTCGGCGGCGGGTTCTTTCAGCGGGTCGAGCAGGTTGGCAAATGGCAGCACATCTGCCAGCGGTACGGCATCTTCGGGGATGGGGCGTTCCACCAGCGACCAAAACGCGGGGTTGGCTTCTTGTATGGCGAGCCGGTCGTTCAGCACTGCCAGCCCGTCGGGGGTGGTACTGAAAATTGCCTGCAATTTTTGGTTGCTGATTTGCAGGTTTACCCGTTTGGCTTTTTCGATGGCGTACAGTTTCGCCAAATCTTCGCCGTATTTTTTGGCTTGTTCAAATGCAGATTCTGTGGAAGGCATATCGTTCATAGTTTTGTGTGGTTTAAAGTCTGGCGTTACGCAGTTTGAGGTTTGACAAAACAAAAATTACGATTTATCGGCAACAAATGCCTTTTGAAGACTTCCCCCATCCCCCCTGTAT
>JALVZI010000672.1 GCA_027022125.1 Anaerolineae bacterium
CATCACGCATCACGCATCACGCATCACGCATCACGCATCACGCATCACGCATCACGCATCACGCATCACGCATCACGCATCACGCATCACGCATCACGCATCACGCATCACGCATCACTGCAAGTTTTCAAAAATGCCCGCAGCGCCCATACCGCCGCCGATGCACATGGTGACCATACCGTACTTCGACCCGCGGCGTTTCATTTCGTTGATGATTTGAGTGGTCAATTTCGCACCGGTTGCGCCGAGCGGGTGTCCCAGCGCGATGGCGCCGCCGTTGACGTTGGTGATGTCGGTGTTCAAGCCCAATTCGCGGATGACCGCCACCGACTGCGCGGCAAAGGCTTCGTTCAACTCAATCAAATCAATATCATCGAGCGTCAAGCCCGCTTTTTTCAGCGCTTTCGGCACGGCGACCACCGGACCAATCCCCATAATTTCGGGGGGAACTGCGCCCACGGCGAAACTGACCAGCCGCGCCAGCGGTTTCAGTCCCAATTCGTCCGCTTTTTCCCGCGACATAACGACTACTGCCGCCGCACCGTCGCTCAACGGCGATGAATTCCCCGCGGTGACAGACCCGCCCAGTTTGAAAACGGGTTTCAGTTTGGACAGCCCTTCCATATTTGTGCCGCGCCGCAACAGTTCATCGGTATCAAAAGTGACGTGTTTTGTGCCGTTGGGAGTGACGGTTTCCACATCCAGCGGGGTGATTTCGTCTTTAAACAGTCCGGCATCAATGGCGGCGGCGGCTCGCGCGTGCGAGCGCACGGCGAATTCATCCTGTTCGGTGCGGCTGACGTTATATTTTTCCGCCACATTTTCGGCGGTCAACCCCATGTTGATGTAAATTTCGGGATGATGTTCCACCATCCACGGGTTAGAGCGGAATTGCACGCCGGTCATCGGTACGGCGCTCATACTTTCCACGCCCCCGGCGATGACCACATCGCTCATACCGGTCATAATTTCGTGCACCCCGTTGACGATGGTTTGCAAACCGGATGAGCAGAAACGGTTGACGGTCATCGCCGGAACGGACACGGGCAATTCGGCGCGCAGGGCGATGATGCGTGCCATATTCAGCCCCTGCTGCCCTTCGGGCATGGCGCAGCCGATGATGACATCTTCAATTTCTTCCGGCTTCAACTGCGGAACACGTTCCAGCAGGTTTTTTATGACCATCGCGCCCATATCTTCGGGGCGGTAATGGGCGAGCGTTCCTTTTTTTGCTCTGCCGACCGCGGTTCGGGTAGCGGCTACAATTACTGCTTCTCGCATTTATGTCCTCCAAATAGGTTTCAAGTTCAAGGTTTAATGTTCAAAGTTCAAATCTGATTTTTCACCACAGAGGCACAGAGACGCAGAGAGTTTAAAGTTTTTGAGTTTTGGTTCAAACTTGCGCCGGAAGTTTCAGGTATCGCGCATAACCGACTCTCAAACCTTATTTTTCTCTGTGACTCTGTGTCTCTGTGGTTCAATTTTTACCCCTTTTACAATAGAATCACGAGTGACCAATGACCAACTCAATTTCGCAGCGGTTTGCCGGTTTGCAGCATGTGCCAAATGCGGGCGATGCTCTTTTCCTCTTTGGTCAGTGCCACAAATGCCTCACGTTCCAAATCGAGGAAATACTGCTCGTCAACCCAAGTGGGCGCGCTTAAATTGCCGCCGGCGATGATGTACGCCAGTTTTCTGCCGATGAGCAGGTCGTGGTCGCTGATGTAATTGCCCTGCCGCATCATCCACAGCCCGGTTTCCAGCGCGGCGAGAATGTCGCGTCCGGGGGCGTACAGTTTCGGCGGGACAGGGGGCACATATCCGGCGCGAACCATTGACAGCACTTCCTGTTTCGCTTCATACAGCAGAAAATCGCGGTTCATAATGATGCGGTCGCTGTCATCAAAAAAGCCGAGTTCTTTCGCTTCGGCGGCGCTAGTGCTGACCTTTGCCATGCCGATGGTTTCAAAAATGCGCTGTGCCAGCGGCAGTGGGTCGGTGTCCGGTGCCATTTGGATACCTTTGGTCATCACCCGGCGGTTGAATTCTTTCATACCGCCACCGGCGGGAACCAGCCCCACGCCGACTTCCACCTGCCCGATGTAACTTTCGGCGTGTGCCACCCGCCGCGAACCGGCGAGTACAATTTCGCCGCCGCCGCCGAGTACCATCCCAAACGGGGCGATGACCACCGGTTTGGGGCTGTAGCGGAAATCCATCAGTGCGTTTTGCAGGGCGGAAACCATTTTGTCAATTTGGTCGAACATTTCATTTTGCGCCGCCACGGCGATGGCAAAAATGTTCGCACCGGCGCAAAAATGTTCGCCCTGATTGCCGACCACCAGCCCGACGTATTCATCGTTTTCATCGAGCATTTTGCGCGCTTCAATCATCATGGCAGTCATATCGTCATCGATGGCATTCATTTTGGAATGGAATTCGAGCAGCAGCACGCCGTCGCCCATATCCAAAATGCTGGCGCTGTCGTTGCGCTTCAACTCTTTGCCATCCGCGCGGAGTTGTGCCACGCTGATTTTACGCGGGTCGGCGGGCAGGGGCACATAAACTCGACTGACCAAATCGTAATAGCCGGTGGCAATGCCGTCTTTATATTGATAGAACGTTTCGTATCCGTCGGCGAGCATATCTTTCACCCACTGGGCAACTGCCAGCCCGTCGGCTTCCATGCGGGCGACGGTTTCTTTCACGCCGAGCGCGTCCCACAATTCGAAGGGGCCGGCTTCGTAACTGAAGCCCCAGCGCATGGCGTTATCGATGCCCACAAACGTATCGGAAATTTCCGGCACTTTGGCGGCGGCGTACATCAATTGGTAACTGACGACCGCCCATGCCAGTTTCGCGGCGCGGTCATCTTTCCATTCATCGCTGAATAGCGCTTTCAGCCGATTGCCCACGCCTTCAATTTTTCGCACCGCGCCGATGGATTCGAATCGCACTTTGGTGGGCATTTCGTATTCCATCGTTTCGGGGTTCAGCACCATGAAAACCCGTTTGCCGTCGGCATCTTTTCCTTTTTTATAAAAACCGGCGCCGGTTTTTCGCCCCAGCAAACCCTTTGCCATCATTTTTTCGATGACCGGATTGAGTGCCGTGTCTTTCAGAATATCGCGGAAGGGGTCGTCGGGGATGAGGTGGTACAGATTGTTTGCCACATGGGCGATGATGTCTACGCCGATGAGGTCTTGCAGACGGAAAGTGGCGGTTTTGGGGCGACCGATGACGGGTCCGGTGACGGCGTCCACTTCTTCCACCGTGTAACCGTTTTTAAAGGCGTAATCGCCGATGAATGCGCCGTCAATGCTCATCAGCCGGTTGCCGATGAAATTGGGGGTGTCTTTGCAGTACACAATCCCTTTGCCGAGTTGGGTTTCGCAGAAATCGGCGACGACTTTTACCGCGTCGGGGTCGCTTTCGGGGGTGCGGATGAGTTCCAGCAGTTTCATATAGCGCGGCGGGTTGAAAAAGTGTGTGCCGAAAAAGTGTTTTTTGAATTCCGCGCTGCGCCCATCGGCGATGGAGGCGATGGGGATACCGCTGGTGTTGGTGGTGATGATGGTGTTCGGCTTGCGAATTTCTTCCAGCCGTGCCATCAGTGCCTGTTTCGGTTCCAATTTTTCGATGATGACTTCGATAATCCAGTCCACCTCTTCCAGCAGCCGGAAATCGTCTTCCAGATTGCCGGGGGTGATGAGCGCCTCGGCGGCTTTGCTCATCAAATTGGCGGGACGCGCCTTTTTCATGCGCTCGATGCCCCCTTTGACGATACTGTATCGCACTTCGGGGTCGTCAAGCGTGAGACCTTTTGCCTCTTGTTCCGGCGACAATTTTGTGGGGACAATATCCAGCAGCACCACCGGATATCCGGCGTTGGCGATATGCGCCGCAATCGCCGCGCCCATCGTCCCGGAGCCAATAACACCTACTTTTTGAATACGATAGCTCATATACTTTCTCCTTTGAAATGAAAAATGTGTGTAACAATACAGGGTACAGACTGACTATTTTGGGTAAACGATTGCGTATTGCGTAAATCACGCATCACGTTTTCACGCGCTCACTCATATTTGAACCGCCACACCCCCAATCCGAAAAACAGCGCTGCAAAACCGAGCAGCGCGACGGTGGGCAGCAATACCGCCGCCGGCGACGCCCCGCGCAGGATGACCGCTTGAAAACCATCCATTGCCCACGCGCTGGGAAAAAAGTGCCCCGCAGTTCGCATAAAATCGGGCACGATGTCCAGTGGCCACCATGCTCCGCCCAGCGCGCCCATCACCATCGAGGCGGCAACCATCATCCCGCTGGCTTGTTCGGGGGTGCGGGCAATGGTTGACAGAAAAATGCCGATGCTCACCGCTGCAAAATCGAATGCCAGCGCCACCATCACCAGCGCCAGCGGACTGCGCCCCCACTGCACGCCGAACAATATCTGTCCGGCGGCAATCAGCACCGCCATTTGCAGCACGCCCACCAACAGCGGTCCCAGCGTTTTTCCTGCCAGCAGCGCCGGTTTGGAAATCGGCGCTGCAACCAACCGTTTCAGCGTGCCAGAATTTCGCTCATCCACCAAAACGATGGCGGTGGCAAGCAGCGTAACCAGCCCGAACATTACCAAATTGCCCGGCGATGATTGATTGTTCCCCGTCGGCACGGTGAGTTGCGTGGCTTTTTCCGCGGCAACCGTGATGGATGGATTTGCCATTTGTTCCAGCGCCGACGCCAGCGCGCTTTGAAAATAAGCCGCTTTTTCTGCGTTTGAGGCAAACGGTTGGATGGTCTCCGCTTCGGCGGTGGCGGTTTGCGCCGCGCTGATGGCGCCGTTCACCGTTGTTAAAATTGCCAGAATTTCCTGACGGGCGGCGTCGGTGTTCAGGTTGTTGGTGTCAACCAGCAATTCGGCGGAAACAGGTTCGCCGGACAGGGCGGCGTCGCTCAATCCGGCGGGCAGTATCAGCGCGCGATGGTAGGTGTCAATGGCGGCAAGCGCATCGGCGCGGGTGGCGGGCAAATTTTCCCCCGCTGCCGGTCGCACGACTTTCGAGGCGTCCAGTTGCGCCAAAATGATTTTCGCTATCGCGCCGCCGTCTTCATCCACCGGCAAAACGGAAATGCGACTGTCGCCATCCGTGCCGCCGGAAATTGCCACGCCCAGCACCGCCGTGAAAATCAGCGGCATAATAAACGCCATCACCGGCATGATGGGCGTCGAAAAAGTCAACCGGATGTAATTTTGGGCAATTATCCATATTTTTCGCATAGCGCCTCGTTTGGGAAGAGGTAATTTTTCACCACAGAGACGCAGTATCTATTCAGCCATAGGTTAGATAGAACGCAGATGACACAGATAACACGGATGGTCACAGATTTTTTCTGTGTTTTATCTCATCGCGGCGGCATTTTCGTAGAGACGCCCAACTTGGGCGTCTCTACGGGGTTGCTCATGGTGCGTTTCTCCCGTGTGCCTCTACGTCTCTGTGGTTTTTTCAGTGGACAGCGCCTCCTAAACCTGCACCCGTCGCCGGTACA
>JALVZI010000673.1 GCA_027022125.1 Anaerolineae bacterium
ATCCATCTGCAACAGCGATGCCACCACATCCCGCCCGTCACGAATCACGTGAATGAGCGGGCTGTCGGGGAAAATTTGGTGCAATTGCGCGAAATATGCCACGTTGTGCGGCGTTTTTTCGGCGATGCGCCGTTTGCCGTTTTCTGCCAGATACGGCATCAGCAGCGATTCCAGCAGTTGCCGCAATCCCTGCGGCACGGCATCGGCGGGGAGGTGGTAATTTTGAGCGATATACGGCAATTCGTTTTCAACCTTCCGCAAAAACTCACCGACCACTGGCGTGATTTTCAACTCCGGACCGCAGGCGATGTGCGGGTGCGAATCGAGAATGACCCGCACCAGCGTTGTGCCGGAACGCCCCGCCCCGCCGATGAAAATCGGTGCGGTGGGGGTATCGCCGCCGGACGAAACGACTGCCGGCGCGCCGACGGGTTCGGCAGCCGGTGCGGTGGATTGCAGCGCATCCAACTGCGCCATAATTTCGCCGATACCCTCTGTTTCCGGCGCGATGGTCTGCACCCGCGCGAATGCCATCTGCGCCACATCCATTTCGCCCAGTTGGATGGCACAATTGCCCAGCGACAGCAGGGTGGGCACATCATTCGGGTCGAGCGCCAGCGCGCGGTTCAAATACTCGGTGGCGCGGTCGAGTTGCCCCTGCCCGGCATACACATCCGCCAGATTGCCCAGCACGGCTCGATTTTCGGGCGCCATTTCCAGCGCGGAATGGAGCACATCCAGCGCATCTTCAAAATTGCCCGCCATAAATTGGGTTACACCCAGCCGGTTCAGCAAATCCACCGCCGCATCGGGGGGATATTCATCGGCAAATTGCAGGGCAACAGTCAACAAACCTACCGCCGTTGCCCAATCCTGTTGCTGCTGGGCGGCTTCCACCTGCGGCAGCAATTCCGCCAAATCCGGTTTGGCGATGGTCGATTCATCCGGCGAATCGCCCGCCAGCACCACCGACAATTCGGACAGCACAGCATCCACACCCGCTGTTTCCGGCGCGACAGTCTGCACCCGCTGAAATGCCACCTGCGCCGTGCCCAAATCGCCCAGTTGGATGGCGGTATTGCCCAGCAGCATCAGCGTGCCGGTGTCATTCGGATTCACTTTCAGCGCGCGATTGATATATTCGGTGGCGCGGTCGAACTGTTCCTGCTGCAAATGCAATTCCGCCAGATTGTTCAGAATATCCACATCCTCCGGCGCGAGCCGCAACCCCTCTTCAAACGCGATGGCGGCTTCGGCGGGGTTGCCCGCCCGGAAATGCGACAGACCCAGCCGGTTCCACAGCGCGGCTTTTTCCGGCGGCGAACCGCCATTGGTGGCGAGCACACTTTTCAGCAGCGAAATCGCTCGCACCCAATCCTCGACACGCTGGGCGGCTTCCACCTCTGCCAGCACCGCCGAGGGTCGCACCCGCTGCGAGCCGCGTTCCAGCAATCCGGTCATCAGCGCGATGACGCCCGCATGGTCACGCGGCGCATCGCCCAACCGCTGCCACGCCATTTCCGCGCCATCCACATCATCCAAATCGAGCATCAGCAGTCCGTAACTGACCAGCACATCGGTAT
>JALVZI010000674.1 GCA_027022125.1 Anaerolineae bacterium
GATTCGGCACGGAGACAGCCAGCGTTTGGATGTGTCTGCCGCCCAGAATGCCGAACGCATTCCGCGCGGCGGCAACTTCGGCGGCGGGGTCGGCGCCTTTTTGCGCCAGCATCAACCCGCCGATTTTCACCAGCGGCAGCAGATATTCCGCCAACACCCGCATCGGCGCGACGGCACGCGCCATCGCCAGCCCGTATTTTTCGCGGTGGGCGGGCAGTCGCCCCGCATCTTCGGCGCGGGCGTGCAGCACGGTTACATTTTCCAGCGCCAGCGTGTCCGTTAAATGCCGCAGAAAGTCGGTTTTTTTCCCCACCGATTCCACCAGCGTGAGTTGAATATCAGGCTGAACGATTTTCAGCACCATGCCCGGAAATCCCGCCCCCGTGCCGACATCAATCACCCGCGCTGGCAATTTCGGCACGGCGCGCAGGCAGGTCAGCGAATCGAGAAAATGTTTGGCAATCACGTCATCCCGTTCGATGATGCGGGTGAGATTCATTCGCCGATTCCAGTCGGTCAGTTCCGCAAAATAAATTTCAAATTGATTGAGTTGCGCGGCAGAAAGAGCAATTCCCATTTCTGCGGCGGCGGTTTTCAGTTTTTCCAATTTCAAATCACCAAATCCGGTTTACGCATCTTGCAGCAGTATGTTATAATGGATTCGGTTTTTTACAAAATTTGCAGGAGAAACACCATGACACAAAATTGGGGAACACCCAACTATCCGCCCCGCCCGCCGCAATATGTTCGCCCGCCGCAGTACCAGCCGCCGGAACAGATTGAACCGGAATACGAAGATGACCCGCCCCGCCGCAGTCCATGGTTCTATTTTTTTGCCGGTGGATGTGCCACCCTGCTGCTGGTGGGCTGTTGCGTGCTGACGCTGGCGGTTGGTTGGGTGGTTGATACAAAATACGGTATCACCAGCCCCAAAGAAACGCCGGTGGAACAGATTGCGCCACTGCCCGAATCTTCGATGCCGCAGCCGGTTGTTTCCGGCACGGCGACGGTTTCCGCACCGAATGTCGCGCCGACCGCCCCTGCGAATGCACCGCTGGACTCGGTGGGCATCGGGCAGCCAATTGCCGCGCCGTCGGGCGTGGAACTGACCGTGTTCGATTTGCAGCGGGCAGTAGAGCCGGTCAATCTCGCCGCCGCCGACGGGATGGAATTTGTCGCCGTTTCGGTGGGGTTGAAAAACACTTCTGCCGCCGATGTGTCGTTTGCCATCAAAGAATTTGTGCTGCGCAACCGCGAAGGGCTGGAATACCTGCCCGACCCGCAAGCGGACAATGGTCGGCGGTTGAGCAACGGGAAACTCGCCGCGGGGCAATCCACCGAAGGCGATTTGCTGTTCCATGTGATAAAAGGGGATACCCCGCTGGCATTGGTATGGATGCCCGCCGGCAGCAATAAATCGTTTACCGTGCTATTGCAGTAATTTTATGGTGAACTTGTTGAAACTTTTTGTGTGACTGAATTTCAGCCACGAATTTTCACAAATTTCACGGATTTTAAATGTCATTCCGGAATTTCCCGCAGGGAAATATCCGGAATCCATAGCGAAACATAGTGGATTCCCG
>JALVZI010000675.1 GCA_027022125.1 Anaerolineae bacterium
ATGGTGATGACCACCCGGTCGCCTTCATCTTTCAGAGTGATGCTCACCGTGCCGGTGCGCCGATTTTCAAACCCGTGTTCCAGCGAATTTTGCACCATTTCGTTGATGACCAGCGCGCACGCGGTCGCTTGTCGGGCGGGCAGCCAAATGGGCGGTCCCTCAACGCGAAATGAGATGTCATCTTCCGGCGAGACAATCCCCTGTTTGGTTTGCGCCACAATTCGCTGAAATGCTTCTCTGATATTTATAGCCCAAGTGTTTTCATCTGACAAAAACTCGTGGATAACAGCGACACTCTGCACGCGGTTGATGGCGTCGCGCAGGGCGGCTTTTGCCTCTTCGCTTTCCAACCGGCGGCTTTGAATGCGCAGCAGGGCGGCAATGGTTTGCAGATTGTTTTTTACGCGATGGTGAATTTCCTGAATCATCGCGTTTTTCACCCGCATTTCCTGCGCTTGCCGCCGTTCGGCAGTTTGGTCGCGGATGACCATCAGCACACCCACCGGTTCCGGCGAAACACGGTGCGGGGCAATCAGCCGGATGGGGCGCGCAAAAACGCTCGGTTTGGCAACCAGCGGGATAACCTTTCGCACCCACTGCCGACCGCCGTCTTCCGTTTCCACCTCCGCGCAGCGCAGCGTTTTCATCGCCTGCGAGAAAAGTTGAAAATCGTGGGTATCCAGCGTGTTCAACCGGCGATTAACCAGCGAATCGAGATACCCCAACCGGCGATACAGGTTCGCCGCCACCCCGCTGGTATATCGAATCATCCCATACCGGCTGACAACCATCAGCCCGGAATAGCCCTCAAACGGGGTCAGTTCCTCCGCGCCGTTGACCAGCCCTTCCACCAGCATATCTTGCAACTGCACCAGCGCCACCTGAAACGGACGCAGTCGCCGCCGCTGGCGCTCGTGTTCCAGCAAACTGCTATCCACACTGAGCACACCGATGACCCGCCGCGGATTTTCCGGTGAGCGGATGGGGCGCGCCACAACCAGCACGCTGAATCCTTCGCTGAAAATGCCCCCTGCGCCGCGCTGCTTGCGCCGTTTTTTCAGCGCGCGATGGACTACCGGCATATCGAGCGCGTCTACTTTTGCGCCGGTGTATATTTTGCGATACGCCGGCGCCACCGAATGCGGATGGGCGTGCGCCCGCACGGTCGTTTTGCCGTCAGACAACAGGGGTCCGTACAGCAGAATATCCGCCCGGCTGATGTCGGCGACAATACCCATTTGCGCTTGGATGCGCGCCAATAATTCTGTTTCTGACGCAGTCAGGTTCCCGGTTTCTGGTTTCAAGTTTCTGGTTTCGGGTTTCAAGTCCAAAGTTCAGGGTTGCAGGGTAGCAGGGTAGCAAAGTTGCAAGTTTCACGCATCACGTTTCACGCATCACTCATCACGTTTCACGAATCACCAATCTCCAATCAACCGAGTTTCGCGCCGATGAAATCGGGAAAGCCGTTGGCGAATGCGGCGGCAGGCATAACCCGTTTGCCCGCCGGTTGGATGTTATGCAGTATCAGCGCACCGCTGCCCGTGCCCACGGCGATGCGGCTATGCTGTTTGAACACGATGCC
>JALVZI010000676.1 GCA_027022125.1 Anaerolineae bacterium
CACTCAAAAAATTTTTAAATTCTCCGCGTCTCTGTGCCTCTGTGGTGAAAAATTAAACCTTTTTTCAGATGAACCATTACAGAGAGAGTAATCCTACTTTTTAGATTGGGTGATGCAATAGGCAAAAAGTACGGCTACCCGCTTCCAGTATACCACAATTTATGTCAATTTGGCAACCCGCAAATGCACAATTACGGTTCCGGTTCCAATGTGAACGAAAGCGGATAGCCATAATCCCGCGCCGCCGATTGTGCATCGTACACCCGCCGGTGTGCCTCTTCGTATGGCAGCACTTTCACCAGCGCCTGCCCGTTGTGATGCGCGGTCAGCATCACGTCAATTGCCCGCTCCGCCGACAACTCAAAAAATGTCACCAGCACTGCAATCACAAAATCCATCGGGGTGACATCATCATTATGAATGATAACCCGATACGGGCGCTCCAATTCGGCATCGTCCATCACTTTAAATTCAATATCGGTGACGGACGGGGCAACAACAGTATCCGAGTCAGATTGTGCGTGATTCAACGTGATATACCTCAAAACAACCGGAAATCTTGCGGGTGGATGTGACGGGCGGTGTGCATCAGCACGGCATTCATCACCCCGATTGCCATCCGCGATTCAAGGGTGATACCCGCCCGCACACCGACACACGGGTCGTGTCTGCCTTTTTCCAGCGAAAAATCAATCTCCGTCAAATCCTTCCGCACCGACTGCTGCGGGCGGTTGATGGTGGATGTCGGTTTGAACGCCACCCGAAAGACGAGCGGCGCGCCGGTGGTGATGCCCCCCAGTAACCCGCCGTGGCTATTGCGCTGATAACCGGTGCGGCGGATGGGGTCGTTATTTTCGCTGCCGCGTCGAGCCGCCACCGCGCTGCCATCGCCCACCTCCACCGATTGCGCGGCGTGCAATCCGCCCAACAACCCCATCAACTGCAATTTCAGGCTGTGATACAGCGGGTCGCCGACCAGCGGCGGCACGTTTACCGCCACCACTTCCACCATCGCCCCCACCGAATCACCATCCAACCGCACCTGTTTGATGTGTTCCGCCGCCGCGCGGGCAAATTCCGCATCCAGCGCGGGCAATTCGTTTTGAGCCAGCATTTGCCGCAGGCGGGCAATTTCTGCCGGGGGGATGGGCTTGCCCTCAAATTGATGGCGCAGGGTTTCCACCGTGTCGCGCAGAGTTTGGCGAGCGGTCAGCGTGCCAACCTGCACGATGGATGAAAAAAACGCCGTACCGAAAGTTTCGGACAAATAGAGCCGGGCGATACTGCCGCCAATCACATCGCTGATGGTGGAGCGGTAACTGGAACGCCCGCCGCCGCGCACATCCACAAATCCGCGCGATTGGTGAAATTTGACCAAATCGGTGTGTCCGGGGCGAACCGCACCCGTTTCGCCGCGAAACTGGTCGTAATGCCGCGATTTCTTCGATGCCGACAGCACCAGCGCGGCAATCGGTTCGCCGGTGGAAAACCCTTCGCCATAAGTTTGGGTGCGAATTTCGGCATCGCCGCGCCCGACGGCAATCTCTGCGCCGGACAATAGCGCGTCGTGGTCATCTTGAT
>JALVZI010000677.1 GCA_027022125.1 Anaerolineae bacterium
ATTTGGCACGATGATTGAAATTCCGCGCGCGGCAGTCACTGCCGCAGAAATCGCCGAGGTTGCCGAATTCTTCTCTTTTGGCACCAACGACCTGACCCAGATGACTTTCGGTTACTCCCGCGACGACGCCGAAGCCGGCTTTTTGCTGAAATATGTGGAAGACGGCATTCTGCCCAAAAACCCGTTCCAAACCATCGACCGCGATGGCGTGGGGCAGTTGATGAAATGGGCGGTGGAAAACGGGCGCAAAACCCGCCCAGATTTGGAAGTGGGTATTTGCGGCGAACACGGCGGCGACCCCGACTCGATTGAATTCTGCCACAGCATCAACCAGAATTACGTCAGTTGCTCGCCGTTCCGCGTGCCGGTAGCGCGACTGGCAGCCGCGCAAGCCGCGCTGCGCGAAAAAGGCTTTACCCCGAAATAAGCCCTATCGGTGGGTGCAAGCCCATTTTTAAACGGGTGTGGCACAATGGCGTGTCACACCCGTTTTGTTGACTAATGTTACACACCCGTTCGGCAACCCGCAGGGGCGGCTCGCGAGCCGCCCCTACACCTGCTACCGTATTTCAGTCTGCCGAGGACAAATTAGATTCTCGGTTGCGCAACATCAGTTATCGAAGAATTGAAAACTTGCAAACACCCCCGCCCCACGTGTAAAATACACGAAACACGCATCACCCTGCGCAGTGGAGAAAAATATTATGAAAAAAAACCGCCTGCTCATCGTGGAAGACGAGAGCATTATTGCAATGGAATTGGAATTTCGGTTGATGGATGTGGGTTACGATATTGTGGACATCATTCCCAGCGGCGAACGCGCCATCGAAGCGGCACAAACGCTGCAACCGGAACTCATTTTGATGGACATCCACCTTGAAGGTGAAATGGATGGCATCGTTGCTGCAGAAGAAATTCAGCAGCGAATGGATATTCCCATCATCTTTCTGACTGCGCACACCGATGACAACACGCTGGAACGGGCGAAAACTCGCACACCATACGGCTATCTCGTCAAACCGTTTCAGGAAAAAGAACTTGATATTGCCATCCAAATGGCACTCTACAAACACAAAATGGAGCGCAAACTCCGCGAAAGCGAAGAACGCTTGCGGCTGGTGGTGGAAAGTAGCAGCGATATTGTGGCTGTCACCGACACAAGCGGCATCATCACCTATTTTCACGCGGCAAAACAATACCAACTAGCTTCAGAAAGCGTTGTCGGCAAAAAAGCGGAATCGTTTTTGCCGCCAGAGAGAGCCGCCAAATGGGATGAAACCATCCGGCAGGTGGCAAAAACTGGCGAACCCGTTTCAACCGAAAGTGCACTCGAATGGCATGGCGAAGAGTTATGGTTGAACCTACATTTATACCCCCTGCGCAACCCAATGGGCGAAATTACCAGCGTTGCCACTGTGGCACGCAACGTCACCGACGTGAAACGGTTGAAAGGTATTTTGCCGGTATGTGCGTGGTGCGGGCAAAAAATTAAAGATGAGGAAGGTCATTGGGTTCGTCTAGATATGTACATCACCACCCACACCGATGCCACCGTATCTCACGGAATGTGTGATGACTGCCAGACGAAATTTACCCTTTAAAAACCTTCCCATCACTGCAAGGGTAGAAAAATGGCGGCAACGATGGCGTCAAATAACCGCTCCCCAAGCCACATCTCCCATTGATGCCCAACGTGAATATATCTTGCGTGTAATGTTGCTGCTGGGGCAACTGTTAACCTATCCCACCACAATTATTTTTGCTATCGGTGCATACATTGGCATTTTGCCCCCAACGTTGCCCATCACACTGATGATTGTCTGTCTTGCTTTGGGCGGCGGCTGGGTTTTAACCGTGCACGGATATTGGCGCATCGCACGGTTCCTGGTTATTGCACTACCGTATATGGTTGCCACATTCATCGGCGAAAAATACACCGTTGGCATTGTTAGCGGGTTGCTATATGCGCAGGCAATTTTTGTGACCGCAATTTTGGTGCGGGGATACACGCCGTGGCTGGTAACCGGTATCATTGGTGCTACCATTATTGGCATCAGTTGGTTTAGAATGGAAGGGTTTCTTGCACCGGACGTGCGTTACGCCAACGTTTTCGCTGCCAGCACCACTTCCATTCTTTTTAACCTGATGATGCTGGTGATTTTGGGATATTTTTTCGTCAGCGAATACCAACGTTCACTTTTAGAAGAACACCGGCAATCAAAATTGCTGGAAGAGACTAACCAGCGTCTCACCGCCGAAATATCGCAGCGAATAGCAGCAGAAGAAAAATTGCAGCAATCTTTGGCAGAAAAAGAACTTTTGCTGCGCGAAATTCACCATCGGGTGAAAAACAACCTGCAAACAGTCGCCAGTTTGCTGTATCTGCAATCCCGTCATATAGACAACCCCGTCGCGCTAGAAGCGCTGAAAAACAGTTACGACCGGGTGCAATCAATGGCGCTCATCCACCAACAACTTTACCAAAACACTAATTTAGGGCACATTGACCTGCAAAATTATGTGGATGTTCTGTTGAAACAACTGCGAAGTTCATTTCGTGGCGACGCTCGCATTCGTTTTTTTGCCGATATTGCCCCGGTGCAATTTGATTTGGATACCACCATTCCCATCGGGTTGATTATTAACGAACTAGTTACCAACGCGATGCAGCACGGTTTTCCGCACAACCAACCGGGAGAAATCCACGTTAAATTTTACAAAACAGACGGAAAATACACATTAACCGTCCACGACACAGGTGTCGGCTTGTCCGAAGCGCAAAAAGCGCGCCTCGCTAAAAACGGCATCACAGCAATAACCAACGACAGTTTAGGGCTTCAACTGGTACAAAAATTAACCAAACAACTGCATGGAAAATTCAATATCAGCAGCGGCACACACACAATTTTCAGCGTGACATTTCAGGAATAATATGACACTGCTCCAACTGACCCAAAAATATTGGCAATTCTATACCACCCCACAATCTTCTTTACCCGATGATGCCCGTAGAGAATATATCACCCGTGCAGTGTTCTTTTTTGCCACCGTGCTCAATGCCCCAATAGCATTGGTTACCGCCATTATATATAGTACAACCCATCTCATTCCTGCCAATCTACCAACAGTCAGCATTATAGCCGCCATCTTTCTTTTTGTTGGATGGCGGCTCATTCAGCGGGGATACTGGCGTTTAGTACGGTATTTACTCATTGGTTTTACATATCTGGTCGCCGTATATGTTTCATGTACCTACGGTTTTACTGTGCCGGGGATGCTGTTTTTTGTGGCAACACTGCTTTTTGCAGCAATGATTACACCGCCAAAAATCCTATGGAGCATCAGTACATTATCTGCCGCATCTACTTTAATTATCACTTGGTTACAGTATGTTGGGCTAATAACATTTAACGATCTACAATCAACCGGTTTCACCGCCAATATCATCGTGGTGATACTTCTTTTTGGTGGCATCGGTGCATTGCTTCACTTTTTAACCGCACAATTCGAGAAAGCAATCATCCGCGCCGAATCAACTGCGCAAGAATTGAAAGCATATCAAGCTCATCTGGAACAACTGGTGGCAAAACGCACCGCACAACTGGAAAAAGAAATTGCCGAGCGGCGCGAAAGCGAGCGCACACTCGCCAAAGCACAGCACATCGCGCGATTGGGCAACTGGGAATGGGATATACTTTCTGGGGAAATCAGATGGTCGGAAGAAACCAAGTTAATATTCCATCTCGAACCCGATGACGGCGGGGCAAAGATGGATAGTTTCCTAAATTTTGTGCACCCCGACGACCGACAGAAAATAGAAACTGCTTTTACCGAAGCCATCAACGCACACCAGCCCTCATTTACCTTCAACCATCGTGTAATATTAAACAATGGCGAAACGCGAATGATTCACGAAGAAGGCGAACTCATTTACAATGAAGAGGGATTGCCCGTTAGAGTGTTCGGCATTGTGCAAGATATTACCCGCCAGTGGGAAGCCGACGAAGCGCTGAAAGCATCGCTAACCGAAAAAGATACGTTACTGCGCGAAATTCACCATCGGGTAAAAAATAATTTGCAAATTGTTCGTAGTTTATTATATTTGCAAGCCCGCCAAACCGACAACCCTGCCGCACAAGTGGCACTGGAAGACAGTTACCGGCGAGTGCAATCGATGGCGCTGGTGCACGAAACACTGTACCAATCGGCAAATTTAGCCGCCATCAACTTTGGCGATTATACCCGCTCGTTAGTAAATAACCTGAAACAATCATATACCGGCAGCGGCTGGTCGCCGCAAATAAACCTCGATATTGCACCCATCACAATGGATATTGACACAGCCATACCATGCGGGCTGATACTGAACGAACTGATTTCAAATGCGCTGAAATACGCCTTTCCCGAAAAAACAGCAGGGGCAACCATCTCTCTGCAATTCTCCGTAGACACCGACGGCAAACGCCACCTGATAGTGCACGATAATGGTACAGGCTTGTCGCAAGATGTCGCAGCAGAACTCACCGGAAAAATGCGGCGCAGTTCCTCCAACAGACACTATTCGCTGGGAATAAGTTTAATCCGGCAATTGACCACCCAGTTGAAAGGCACGCTACACGTGGATACCAGCCACGGCACACGCATCGAGTTGGTTTTTTAGGTTGGTTGGTTGGAGATTGGTTATTGGAGATTGGTCGATTGGTGATTCGCTGCCTCATATTTCGTATGGCGTGATGAGTGATGCGTGAAACGTGACTTTGGACGTTGGACTTGAAACTTTGGACTTGGGACTGACTGCCACCCTGCAACCTTGAAACCTTGAACTTTGAACCAAAAACTCGAAACCTGAAACCCTCAATCCCGCACGATGATGCTGCCCCGGTCGGTTTTTTGCACCAGAATATGGTACGGAAACGCGCTCTGCAATTCCTCGATATGGGTGATGACGATAATTTTGGCAAAATCATCCTGAATGCTGTTGATGGCTTCCACCAGCCGCTCGCGTCCGCGCGCATCCTGCGTGCCGAAACCTTCATCAATTACCAGCGTCTGCAAACTCGTCCCCGCGCGCCGCGCCAGTACTTTACTCAGCGCAATCCGAATGGCGAAATTCACCCGAAACGCCTCGCCGCCGGAATATAACTCGTAATTTCGCGTGCCGAGTTCATCCGCAATGCGAATATCCAGCGTTTCCACCGTGTTATCGTTGGTTTTGGCGGCACGCTGTGTCACAAACTGCACATTTACCCGCCCATCCGTCATCCGCGACAGCAGTTGGTTCGCTTCCTCTTCCAACTCCGGAATAGCGTGCTCAATCAGCAGCGCCTGCACCCCTTTTTTGCCGAATGCCCCGCGCAATTCTTTATACAGCGTTTGCGTCTCCCTCAAATCAGCCAGCGTATTTTCTTTTTTGCCGAGTTCCTCCGCCACATTCGCCAAATGGTCAAGTTTCTGCCGCGCCGCCGCCATCGCTTCGCGGGCTTGACGCTCTTCGCGCTGCAAACGAGTCACGGCAGCATCCGCCGCCGCCAGCGAC
>JALVZI010000678.1:0-333 GCA_027022125.1 Anaerolineae bacterium
CGCCGCCCCTGTCGAGCAGTTGGTTGCCGAAACACGCCCCCGGCTCGATGCTATGCTGCGGCTCGGCACCACCACTGTGGAAATCAAAACCGGTTACGGGTTGGATACCGCCAGCGAGTTGAAAATGCTCCGCGCCATCGAAATGCTGGCGGACTCCCATCCCGCCGACATCGTGCCCACCTTTCTCGGCGCGCACGCCGTTCCCCCCGAATTTAAAAATCGCACCGATGAATATGTGGATTTGGTCATCACCGAAATGCTGCCCGCTGCCGCCGAGTGGTATAGCAATTCAAAATTCAAAATTCAAAATTCAAAATTATTTTGCGATGTTTT
>JALVZI010000678.1:343-4914 GCA_027022125.1 Anaerolineae bacterium
TGCGAAGCGAATGTGTTTTTTGCGGCACAGACGCGGCGGGTGCTGGAAGCGGCGCAGCAGCACGGGATGGCGCTCAAACTGCACGCCGATGAATTTGAAAACCTGCGCGGCGTGTCGCTGGCGGTGGCACTCGGTGCAACCAGCGTTGACCATTTGGATGTTACCCCCGCCGATGAAATTGCCGCGCTGGCGCAGTCGGATACGGTGGGGGTGGTCATTCCCGCCGTGAATTTCAACTTGGGCAGCCATCATTTCGCCGATGCGCGCGCCATTGTGGATGCGAGCGCGGCGCTGGCGCTGGCAACCGACATCAACCCCGGTTCCGCGCCGTGTCCGTCCATCCCGCTGGTAATGGCGATTGCCACCCGTTACCAGCGCCTGCTCCCCGCCGAGGCGCTGAACGCCACCACCATCAACGCCGCGCACGCCGTCGGGCTGGGTGACCGGCTCGGTTCGCTGGAAACGGGCAAGCAGGCGGATGTGCTCATCCTCCGCACCGGCGATTATCGCCATTTGGCATACCAATTCGGCGAAAATCTGGTCGAAACGGTGGTTAAACGGGGGAAAGTGGTGGTATAATTTTAGCAGTCAGCAGTCAGCAGTCAGCAGTCAGCAGTCAGCAGTCAGCGGCGGCTGATGGCTATCGGCTGACCGCTAAACGCTCATAAAATACGGGAGGCAAAATGAACATCTCAAAACTGCTCAACCATCATGCGCAGTACCGCCCCGACCATATCGCGGTGATTTTTGAGGACACTCGGCTGACCTACCGCGAATTTAACGCGCGGGTCAACAAATTGGCGAATGCCCTGCTCGGTATCGGCATCGGCAAGGGGAGCAAAGTTGCCACCATTTTGGGCAATTCGCTGGAATTATTGGAAATTTACTGGGCGGCGGCGAAAATCGGCGCGGTAGCGGTGCCGCTCAGCCCGATGATGCGCGGCAAAGGGCTGATAACCCTGCTCACCGATTCCGACACCGAGATTGTTTTCACCGATGCGACCTTCGCCCCCCATTTGGATGCCGTCCGTGCCGAACTGACCGCCATTCCCGCCGACCGCTATTTTCTGGCGGATGATGCAGGGTTGCCGGGCTACCGAAACTATCACGACCTGACTGCCTCCGCCAGCGATGCAAATCCAGCAGGCATTGAAATTTCCGGCGATGACCCGTACAACATTATGTATAGCAGCGGCACAACCGGCTTGCCGAAAGGCATCGTTTTGAGCCATTTTGTGCGCGCGCAGTACTGCACGCTGTACAGCATCGCCTACCGGATGACCCCCGAAAGTGTGGTGCTGCACACTGGTTCGCTGGTGTTCAACGGCGCGTTTCTCACGCTGATGCCCGCGTTTTATTTGGGCGCAACATATATTTTGCACCGAAAATTCAATCCCGAAGCGCTCATCGAAACGGTGGCGCGCGAAAAAGTCACCCACATCAAAATGGTTCCGTCTCAAATTGTGGCGATGCTCAATTCACCCGCGTTTGACCCCGCGAAACTGCAATCGCTGGAAATGGTCGGCACGGTGGGCGCGCCGCTCCATATGGAGCACAAAACGCGACTGTTTGCCGCGCTGCCGGGTCGATTTTACGAACTTTACGGGCTGACCGAAGGCTTTATGACCATTTTGGATAAAACCGATTACGAACGCAAACCGATGTCGGTGGGGCGACCGCCGCAATTTTTTGAGATGCGCATTGTGGATGATGATGGCAACGATGTGCCGGTCGGCACGGTGGGCGAAATTATCGGCAAAAGTCCGCAACTGATGACCGGCTATTACAAACGCCCCGATTTGACCGAGCAAGCGATAAAAGACGGCTGGCTCTATTCCGGCGATTTGGGTTATGTGGATGAAGACGGGTTCCTCTTTTTGGTTGACCGCAAAAAGGATATGATTATTTCCGGCGGGGTGAACGTGTATCCCAAAGATATTGAGGAACTGATTGTCACCCATCCCGCCGTGCGCGAAGCCGCCGTGTTCGGCATTCCCAGCGAAAAATGGGGCGAAACGCCGCTGGCGGCGGTTATTCTGCATCCCGGAAAAAATGTCTCGCCGGAAGAATTGCGTGACTGGATAAACGCGCGGGTGGAAGCCCGTTTTCAGCGTGTGCACGCAGTGGTCATCCGCGATGATTTCCCGCGCAGCGCCGCCGGAAAAACGCTCAAACGGTTGATGCGCGATGAATACTGGGCGGGACGAGAAACGAAAATATAGTTGTCATTTGTCACTCGTCATTTGTCATTTGTGGTGCGTATTTCGTGATGCGTGATGACATTGGACTTTGGACATTAGGTTCCGTTGACGTTTGCCGATTTTTCATCCTGAGTAGCCCGCAGGGCGTATCGAAGGGTAAAAATCGGCAAGGAAAAACGCCCTTCGATACGCGGTTTGCACCGCAAACTGCTACTCAGGATGCGTTTTTCCCACTGAAAACAAAACGTCAACAGAACCTAGACTTGAAACGTGAGATGTGAAAAATGAATGGTATTGAGTTTTTTGCGAGTATCGCATATATCATCACAGATGTACTTGCCGTTTTTAGCGTGATTGGTTCTGGAATTATTGCGCTTACGGCAGTGGTTGAATTCTTCACCAAAAAACGTGTGCAGTTGCCGGGTCAAATTCTGATATGGGGGTTTGGTGGTGTGATCTTGGGTTTTGTCGGCTTTTTTCTGCTCTTAATGTCAGATTATGTTGGCAAGCCGGTTGGCGTGGTATTTCGACTGTCTTTTGGAACAATTGGGGTTTTGTTGACAATCTCTCTGATATTGCTTTTTGTTCGGATGGCGATTCGGACGCAAGTTCCTGAAACAAAAACACAGAAAGTGACCGGAAAAAACAAATGACAAAGGACAAATGACGAATGACCAATTACCAATCTCCAATCACCCTCAACGGCGAAAGCCTGACCATTGACCAAGTGGTGGCGGTGGCTTATGGCACCCCCGGCGACCCGGCAGTGCGGCTCGACCCCGCCGCCGAAAAAGCCGTCACCCGCGCGGCAGACGCGGTGCAAACCCTGCTGGCACGCGGCGAAATCGCCTACGGCATCACCACCGGATTTGGCGCGTTTAAAGACCGCATCATCTCCCCCGATGATGTGGAAACGCTCCAGCGAAACATCATCGCCAGCCACGCGGTGGGGGTCGGCGACCCCTTCGACATTCCCACCACCCGCGCGGTGATGCTCATTCGCGCCAACACGCTGGCACGCGGACACTCCGGCATTCGGCTGCAAACCCTGCAAACCCTGCTCGATATGCTCAACGCGGGGGTACATCCCGTCATTCCGCAGAAAGGTTCGCTGGGCGCCAGCGGCGACCTCGCCCCGCTGGCGCATATGTCACTGGTGCTCATCGGCGAAGGGCAGGCGGAATATCGCGGCGAAATTCTGCCCGGCGCGGAAGCGATGCGCCGCGCAGGAATCGCGCCGGTCACACTGGCGGCAAAAGAAGGGCTGGCGCTGACCAATGGCACCACCATTATGACTGCCGTCGGCACGCTGGAAAGTTATCGCGCCCGATTGATGAGTCGCGTGGCGGACATCGCCGGGGCGTTGAGTCTCGAAGCCCTGCACGGCACGCCGCTCGCTTTCGACCCGCGCATCCACAATCTGCGCCCGTTCCCGCGTCAGGTAAATTGTGCCAATTATCTGCGCGAACTGCTGGCAGGCAGCGAATTTACCCGCCATCACGACCCGCACAACGTGCAGGATGCCTACACCCTGCGCTGCATCCCGCAGGTTCACGGCGCGGTGCGCGACGCCATCGCCTATGCCTGGTGGGTGTTTGAAATCGAACTGAACGCCGTCACCGACAACCCGCTCATTTTCATTGATGATGAGACGGGCAAAATTGATGTGATTTCCGGCGGCAATTTTCACGGCGAACCCCTCGCCATTGCGCTGGATTATCTGACGATGGCGATGACCGAACTGGGCAACATTTCCGAGCGGCGGGTGATGCGGCTCACCGATGAAGCCAGCAATGCGCACGTGTTGCCCGCGTTTCTCATCAAGCACGGCGGGCTGAACAGCGGATTTATGATTACCCAATACACCGCCGCCGCGCTCGCCACCGAAAATAAAGTGCTGTCGCACCCCGCCAGCGTCGATACCATTCCCACCTCCGCCAATGTGGAAGACCACGTCAGTATGGGCGCTACTGCCGCCCTGCAAACGCGGCAGGTCATCAATAATGTGGAACAGATTTTGGCAATCGAACTGATGGCGGCGGCGCAGGGCATCGATTTTCGGAAGGAAAAATTGGGCGCGGATGCCAAACTTGGCAAAGGCACGCAACCCGCGTATGATTTAATTCGGCGGCACGTGCCGTTCATCGAGCAGGATGAAATTATGTACCCCCACATCGAATCTGTGCGCCGGCTCATCCACTCGTGGGAAATCGTCCGCGCGGTGAACGGGCAGATAAAAGACCGCTGGGAGTTGTGAAAGTATGGTCATTTGTCATTCGTCCTTTGTCATTCGTGATACGTGAAACGTGCAACTTTGCAACCCTGAAACCTTGAACTTTGAACCTTGAACACACTAAACAACCTCTCCCA
>JALVZI010000678.1:4924-5534 GCA_027022125.1 Anaerolineae bacterium
CGATTTACTGAACAGAATAATCCCCATCTGGCGTGATGCGGGGCAGGAAGCGTATTTGGTGGGCGGCGCAGTGCGCGATGCGCTGTTGGGGCGACTTGCCGCCGATTCCGACCTCGATTTGCTGGTTCCGCGCGATGCGCTGGCGGTATCGCGGCGGCTGGCGGATGCGCTCGATGCGGCATTTTACCCCGTCGACCCCGTGCGCGGTGTTGGGCGGGTGGTGTTTCCCGACCGCCGCTATCTGGACATCGCCGACTTTCGCGCCCCCACGCTCGAAGGCGACCTGCGCGACCGCGATTTCACCATCAACGCCATCGCCATCAATCTGAACCCCGACCGTCCCCAATTGATTGACCCCACGGGTGGGCAAGCCGATTTGCGGGCGAAAATCATTCGGGTAGCCGGTGATGATGCCATCCAAAACGACCCGTTGCGCGCGGTGCGCGGCGTGCGGCTGGCACAGACACTCGGCTTTCAAATTGAACCGGAAACGGGCAAAAAAATCTCGGCGGGGGCGGCGGAATTGCACCGTGTTTCGGCGGAGCGCCTGCGCGATGAACTGCTGAAATGCTGGCGTGCGCCGTCGCCCGGTGCGGCGACCGAAATGCTG
>JALVZI010000679.1:0-3608 GCA_027022125.1 Anaerolineae bacterium
GGCATAAAGGGGGCGCAAATGCACTGGCGAAAAAAGTTGCCGATTTGCTCGGCGGGCGGGCGGTACTCACCACCGCCAGCGACGGGCAGCAACTGCCCGCACTCGATTTGCTGGGAGGAAAATTCGGCTGGCAGTTGGAAGCGGGAGACGAGATGACCGCCGTTATCGCGGCGATGGTCAACGGTGAACCGACGGGCGTTTTTCAGGATGGCGGCGATGATTCGTGGCTTGCCGACCTGCCGCCGCACGTCAGCCGCTACCCCACCGTCGAAACGCTCATCGCCGCCCGACCGAATGCCGCCATTGTTGTTTCTGCGCGTACTTTGCCCGCCGACCTGCGCCGTGCCGTTTCGCGGGTTATCGTTTATCGCCCGCCCGTGCTGGCGGTGGGAATCGGGTGCAATCGCGGCACACCGGCGGCGGAAATCATCGCTGCGGTGGAAGAAACACTGGCGCGCGCGGAATTATCGCCGTTGAGCATCGCTACGGTTGCCACCATTGATGCCAAAGCGGATGAAATCGGTTTGCTGGAAGCGTGCCGGCGGCAAAACTGGCAGTTGCAAATTTTCACCCGCGCCGAAATCGCGGCAGTGGAAAATCTGCCGAACCCGTCACCATGGGCAATGAAGGCACTCGGTGTGCCCGGTGTGGCAGAACCGGCGGCACTGCTGGCAGCGCAAACCGATTCGCTGCTTGTGGAAAAACGGAAATTCACCAATGTTACCGTGGCTGTTGCAGTGTGAAAATAACACTGAACAGTCCGACACTCACACGAAGGGAGAAAACTATGTCAACACTCGAAAAAACCATCCAATCAATCGCCGCACTGGATGCGGCGGCAATCGCCCGCGCCACCGAGCGGCAATCGCAGTTGACCAAACCCGCCGGCAGTTTGGGGCTGCTGGAAGATGTTTCCATCCAAATGGCGGGCATCACCGGTAAACTCGACCCGCCGCTCGACAAAAAACACGTGGTGGTGATGGCGGGCGACCATGGCGTCACCGCCGAAGGCGTCAGCGCTTTTCCCGCCGAAGTGACCCCACAGATGGTGTACAATTTTCTGAACGGCGGCGCGGCAATCAATGCGCTGGCGCGGCAGGTGGGCGCAAAAGTGACGGTAGTGGATATGGGCGTTGCCGCCCCCATCGAAAGTGACGCCCCCAATTTTCTCGACCGGAAGATTGCGCCCGGCACGAAAAATATGGCGGCGGGTGCGGCGATGTCGCAGGAACAAGCCCGGCAAGCCATCGAAACGGGTATTGCGGTGGTGGAACACCTGCGCGATACCGACGGGCTGAATCTGCTCATCACCGGCGATATGGGTATTGGCAACACCACCCCGTCGGCGGCAATTGCGGCGGTGTTCACCGGCATTTCTCCCGCCGAAGCGACCGGACGCGGCACGGGTATTGATGATGACGGCTTGCAGCGAAAAATTGCGGTGATTGAGCGGGCGCTGGCGGTCAACCGCCCCGACCCCGCCGACCCGCTCGGTGTGCTGGCAAAAATCGGCGGTTTTGAAATTGGCGGCATTGCCGGGCTGATTTTGGGTGCAGCCGCGCACCGCATCCCGGTGGTGGTGGACGGTCTCATTTCCACAGCGGGCGCGCTCATCGCTGCCGCACTGTCTCCCGCGTGCAAAAATTATATGTTCAGCGGACACCGCTCGGTGGAAATCGGGCATCGTGCCATGCTGGCGCATCTGGGCTTAACCCCGCTGCTCGATTTGCAATTCCGTTTGGGCGAAGGAACCGGCGCAGTGTTGGCGGCATTTCTGGTTGAATCAGCCGTGCGTGCGCTCAACGATATGGCAACCTTTGCCGAAGCCGCCGTGTCGGAGAAAAAATAATGGGTATCACGGTTATCGGCATTGGACCCGGTGCGGAATCGCACATTACCCCGGCGGCGGTTGCTGCCATCCGGCGCGCCGATATTATCATCGGCTATAAAACATACCTGCGGCTGCTGAAAAATTTTGTGCCCGACACCCCCCGGCAATCAACCGGAATGCGGCAGGAAGTGCAGCGGGTCAATCAGGCGGTGGATTTGGCTCTGGATGGAAAAGAGGTGGCGCTGGTTTCCAGCGGTGATGCTGGTATTTATGGCATGGCGGGGCTGGTGTATGAAGTTTTGCGCCGGCGCGGCGATGATTCGGTGGCGGTGGAAATTATCCCCGGAATTTCTGCGCTGAATGCGGCGGCGTCGCTGTTGGGTGCGCCGCTGATGACCGATTTTGCCGCCATCAGCCTGAGTGACCAATTGGTTCCCCGTGATGATATTCTGCGGCGGGTGGAAGCGGCGGTATCGGCGGAATTTATTTTGTGTCTGTATAACCCGAAAGGAAAACAGCGGGTGAAACCGTTTGAACTGACCTGCGAAATTCTGGCGCGGCATCTGCCACCGGAAACTCCCGTCGGGGTGGTGCGTGCCGCCTATCGGGAAAAACAGGCGGCGGAAATTATCACGCTGGCAGAACTGCCCGCCGCCGAAGTGAATATGGTCACCACCATCATTGTGGGCAACCGGCGCACGTTTGTGCACAACGGGAAAATGGTCACGCCGCGCGGCTATGCCGAAAAATACAATTTGGCGGGAGAACGGGCATGATAACCCAGCATCCCATCGAAAAAGAAAGTTTCCGCATCATCCGCGCCGAGTTGGGCGAGCATAATCTTTCTCCCGATGAATTGACCGTTGCCGTGCGGGTCATTCACGCTTCGGCGGATTTTGATTTTCTGCACCTGCTCCGATTTTCGCCCGGTGCAGTGACGGCGGGCATCCGCGCGCTGCAACGGGGGTGCGCCATCGTCACCGATGTGCGCATGGTGGAGGTTGGCATCAGCCAAATGCTGCTCGATAAACTCGGCGGGCGGAAAATCTGCGACATCGGCAACCCGGTGGTGGCAGAGATGGTGCGCACGGCGGGCACAACCCGCTCAACCATGGCGATGCGCCATAACGCCGACAAAATTCACGGCGGTATTGTGGCTATCGGCAATGCGCCCACCGCACTGCTGGAAGTGATTCGGCTGGTGCGGGAAGAATCCGTTCGCCCCGCGCTGGTGGTCGGTGTGCCGGTGGGTTTTGTCAACGCCGCCGAATCGAAAGCGGCGTTGCAGACGCTGGACGTGCCGTATATCACCGTGACGGGCAGAAAAGGCGGCTCGACGGTCGCCGCGGCAATTATGAACGCTCTGCTGCGGCTGACACTTCACATCGAACAATGAACTAAATGAAACCTTTGAAAAGTGTGCCAAAATTACAAAAAATCATTGGTATTTTTTATGATGTCATTCCCGCGAAAGCGGGAATCCACAATGTTTCGCTATGGATTCCGGATATTTCCCTGTGGGAAATTCCGGAATGACATTTAAAATCTGTGAAGTTTGTGAAAATTCGCGGCTAAATTTCAACCACACAAAAAGTTTCAACAAATTCAATGAGCGAGTTAATGGGCAATCGGGCAAAAAAAGTTCACGGTGATGCCGCTTGGCGCAAAAAAAATCTGCGCGAAGGTTATACCACCGGCGCATGTGCCACTGCCGCGACAGCCGCCGCTGTGCGTGCGCTGGTCTCCGGCAAACCGGTTGCGGCGGTGGCACATGCGC
>JALVZI010000679.1:3618-5534 GCA_027022125.1 Anaerolineae bacterium
CGGGTGCGCTGCGGGGTCATCAAAGATGCAGGCGATGACCCCGACGTGACTCACGGTGCGGAAATTCAAGCCACCGCCGAGTGGCTTTCCGCGCCGAAATTGGTCATCACCGGCGGTGCAGGGGTGGGAACCGTCACCAAACCGGGTTTACCCGTGCCGGTCGGCGAACCCGCCATCAACCCCGTGCCGCGCCGGATGATAGAAGCCGCCGCCCGTGCCGAAGCGGGGCATCGGCT
Organism: Anaerolineae bacterium; assembly: GCA_027022125.1. GTDB lineage: Bacteria > Chloroflexota > Anaerolineae > 4572-78 > 4572-78 > JANTHQ01. The sequence continues at coordinate 3,855 of JALVZI010000679.1, forward strand.
GGAATCGCAGGGGTTGAAAATCACCATCAGTGTGCCCAACGGCGAAAGAATCGCCGCCGAAACATACAATCCCCGTTTGGGTATTCTGGGCGGCATTTCCATTTTGGGAACCACCGGTATCGTCAAACCGTATTCCGTTTCTGCATATCGCGCCAGCATTTATGTGGAAATGAAAGTCGCCGTGGCAAATGGCGCATCGCACGTGGTTTTTACCACCGGCAACCGCAGCGAATCTTACGCGCGGGCGCATTACCCCCATCTGCCCGAAATGGCATTTTTGCAGGTGGGCGACCATCTGGATTACGCGCTGAAACAGGCGCGGCGGTTGAAAGTATCGCGGGTGACCATTTCCACCATGGTGGGCAAACTTTCAAAAATGGCGCAGGGACGTCTTCAAACGCACGTCAGCGGCGGCAGCATCGACCACAATTTTCTGGCGGCGGTGGCGGCGGACATCGGCGCGCCCGCTGAAATTGCGGCGCAGGTGCGCGGCGCGAATACCGCCCGGCACACGCAGGTCATTCTGCGGAAAGCGGGCATATCCGGGCTGGAAGCCGAACTGGCACGGCGCGCCGCCGAAAAAGCCCGCCATTTTGCGGGCGGTGCGTTTGCCGTGAACGTGCTCTGTTTCGATATTCACGGTGAATTGCTCGGCACGGGAGGGACGACCGATGACAACTGACCTGCATCCCATCACCATCATCGGCATTAACGGCGATGCCGGTAGCCTGCCTGCCGCCCGTCGCGCCGAAATTTTCCGCGCCGATGTGCTGGTCGGCGGCAGACGGCATCTGGCGCAATTCGATGCGTTTTCCGGTGAGAAAATCGCCATTACCGGCAAAATGGATGCGCTGGCGGCACGGTTGAAAACGGCGCGCCGGGAAGGTGCGCGTGTGGTGGTGCTGGCATCGGGCGACCCGCTTTTTTACGGTATCGGCGGGACACTGCGCCGCTATTTTTCTCCCGATGCTCTGCGCATTTTCCCCGCGCCGACATCGTTTCAACTGGCATTTGCCGCGTTGGGCGAACCGTGGCACGGCGCGGCGACGGTCAGCGCGCACGCCCGCCCGCTCGAAACGGTCATCCCCCAAATTCTGGCGGCGGAAAAATCTGCCGTTCTGACCGACAAAACGAATACCCCTGCCGCTATTGCCGCGCGATTGCTGGCGGTCGGATTGCCCGCTGATGCGCGGTGTGCCATCTGCGAAAATTTGGGGCGCGCCGACGAACGCATCATTCGCACCACACTGGCAGATGTGCAATCGCAAACATTTGCCCCGTTGAATGTGCTGGTGGTGTGGAATCCGAATCCGCCTGCCGCCCCTGTGCCGCCCGGCTTGCCCGATGAGGCGTTTTCGCTGTGGCGAGGGCAAATCACCAAACGCGAAATTCGGTTGCTGGCGCTGGCGGAACTGGCATTGCAACCGGGCGAAGTGTTGTGGGACATCGGCGCGGGCAGTGGCGCGGTGGGGTTGGAAGCGGCGCGAGCGCAGCCATCGGCGGCGGTTTTTGCGGTGGAAAAACGCGCGGAACTGTGCCGCCATATTGCCGAAAACCACCGGCGTTTTCCGGCGAAAAATTATCGGTGGCAGCAGGGACGCGCGCCTGCCGCGCTGGCAGATTGGCTCGACCCGCACGCGGTTTTCATCGGTGGCAGTGGCGGCAGTCTGGCGGAAATCA
>JALVZI010000680.1 GCA_027022125.1 Anaerolineae bacterium
CAAATTGGCTGCCGTGCAAATCGTGTTCCGCCATTATTTTTTCGATAACCATTCGTTTGGAAAAATTGCGATAATCATCCTGCGCGCCGTAAATGCCCGCGAAAAAATGCGCCACACCCAGCGCCGAAGCCTCATCGCGCACAAACGGTTCATCCGTGCCCGATGCCAGATAGCACGCCACACCGCGTTCCGCCAGCGCGCGCAGAAATTCCGCTACGCCGCGCACCATCAGCGATTCGGGCGGGATGTCTCCCGCTTTCAGGGCGGCAATCCGCCCGCGAATGTGGTCGTTCAATCGCCGCAGATACTCGTGTTTGTATGCCAGCGGGTCGGTGGGGGTTCCGCCCCGTTTTTCAACTTCTGCGCGCAGAGCAATCATCTGATAGATGGTCTGCTGCCCGGTGGTGCGCTCAATCAAATCGGAAACGACCGCCGTCAATTCGGCGACCGTCTCGCGGGTGGGCGTTTGGCGCAGTGTTTCGACCATCACCGCCGTCATCACCGACTGCCAACCTTCGCGGATGAGCGAGATTGTGCCGTCAAAATCAAACAGCGCGTGGCGGATGTGTTTCGGTTCAATGGGGTGACGAATTTCAATAACGGGCATAGGGCGCTCCAATTTTTGTAACAAGCGTTACGGATGAAACAGCACACGAACTGTATAATAGACACTGCCACCCGTTTGACAAAATGGCGGCATTTTTTTATAGTTTCACCGAGGTGATTTTATGACAACAACCAAAAAAGAACAACCGGCGATGGTTCGCTGGATAATTTTACTGGGCGTGGTGATTGTTTTGGGCGGCGTGTGGATTATCATCAACCGCGTGCCAACCGGAAACAGCGCCGCAGCGGGAGAACTCGCCCCCGCGCCCGTAAAAGGGCATCCCGCGCCGGAAATTGTGCTCACCAGCACCGACGGGCAAGAAATCCGCCTCAGCGATTTGCGGGGCAAGCCGGTGCTGCTCAATTTTTGGGCAACGTGGTGTCCCCCCTGCCGCGCCGAAACCCCCGACCTGCAAGCCACTCACCGCGAAATCGGCGACAAATTGACCATCATCGGCGTCAATATGACTTCTCAGGATGGCGGCGATGTGGACGGTTTTCTGCGCGAATTTGGCGTGACATACCCTGTACTGCTCGACCCGGACGGCACAGCCGCCAAAGCATATAACATTCTGGGATTGCCCACCTCGGTTTTTATTGACCGCAACGGCATCGTGCAGGAAGTTTTTACCGGCGCGGTGAACAAAGCCTACATCGAATCGAAAGTGCCGGAGTTATAAATGCTCAGATACATTTCAATAGGACCCGCCACCGTGCCATCATATCCATTTCTGGTGCTGATAGCCTTTTGGATGGCGATGTGGCTGGCGGCAAAAGAGGCGGAACGGCGCAAAATTGACGGCGACCATCTGTACAATATCGGACTGTATATGTTTGTGGCGGCAATTGCGGGCGGGCGATTCTGGTATGTGCTGACCCACTGGGACGCTTACGCCGACGCGCCGCTGCAAGCCTTCGCGCTGACGGCAAACGCCATCGCCGCGCCGGAAGCGGTACTTTTTGCGCTCATCGC
>JALVZI010000681.1 GCA_027022125.1 Anaerolineae bacterium
GGTATTTTGTCGGCGCGGACTGCGCGCCATTCCCGAAACGCCGCTGCCGACTGTGCCGCCATCCGCCAAAATTTCCGATTTCCCCAAAATAGACAAATGGCAAGCGCGCATTTTCGGGCAGGATTTGGTTGTTTGGGGAAGTGTGACATGACCCGCCGCACACTCTTTTTCACCGCCGAGCGCGAAATTGAATTGCGCGAATCGCCGCTACCCCCCACCCCCGCCGATGCCGTGCTGGTGCAGACGCGCGCGTCCGCCATTAGCGCGGGCACGGAAATGCTCATCTATCGTAACCAAATGCCGCACGACATCCCCGCCGATTCAACCATCGCCGCACTGGATGGAAAGTTGGCATATCCGCTGAAATACGGGTATGCCTGCGTGGGCACGGTCATCGCCGTGGGGAAAAATGTTGCGGCGAAATGGCTGGGGCGCGCCGTTTTCGCTTTCAATCCGCACGAAAGCCATTTTTTCGCCCGCCCCGCCGACCTGCTGCCGCTGCCCGACGGCATTTCGGCGGATGATGCCCTTTTTCTGCCAAATATGGAAACGGCGGTGAATTTTCTGATGGACGGACACCCCGTCATCGGCGAGCGGGTGGCGGTGTTCGGGCTGGGGATTGTCGGCTTGCTGACCACCGCGCTGCTGGCGAAACTGCCGCTGGCGCGACTGGTGACGGTTGACACGCTGGCTTCCCGCCGCGAAATGGCGCTGGCACTCGGCGCGCACGCCGCGATTGCCCCCGCCGACAGCGCGGAAATCCGCCGTCAACTGGGCGGTGATGGCGCAGATTTGGCATTCGAGGTTTCCGGCGCACCCGCCGCGCTCAATCAAGCCATCGCCGTCACCGGTTTCGGCGGACGGGTGGTGGTCGGCTCGTGGTATGGAACCAAACCGGTCACGCTCGATTTGGGCGGGGCGTTTCACCGCAGCCGTATCGAACTGATTGCCAGTCAAGTCAGCACCATCGCCCCCAAATTGAGCGGTCGCTGGGACAAAACGCGGCGGTTCGGGGTGGTGTGGGATATGCTGGCAGACGTGCGCCCGTCGCGGTTCATCAGCCATCGTTTTGCGGCGGCACACGCAGCAGACGCATACCGGCTGATTGACCGCCAACCGGCAGACACGCTGCAAGTGGTGCTGGATTGGGGGGGATGGTAGTTTTTAGTTCAAAGTTCAAGGTTCAAGGTTGCAGGGTTGCAATCAGCGGTCGGCAGTCAGCGGTCAGCGGTTAGTCCCAAGTCCCAAGTTTCAAGTCCAAAGTTGCAGGGTAGCAGGGTTGCAGGGTTGCAAGTCTCACTTTCTCACTCTCTCACTCTCTCTATCCCTATCCCTTTCACGCATCACGTTTCACGCATCACGCATCACGTTTCACGCATCACGCATCACCAAACACCAAAGGACAAACCAAATGTACACACTGGCTGTTCAGCGCGATTTTATCGCACAGCACTTTTTAATTGGCGGCGATTGGGGCGCGGAAAACCAACTGCACGCCCACCATTACCGCGTGGAAATTCAACTCACCGGCGCGCAACTCGACCGGCACGGCTATCTGGTGGATATTGTGGATG
>JALVZI010000682.1:0-5077 GCA_027022125.1 Anaerolineae bacterium
GTCTGCAACCACCCCGTCCAGTTGTCGGCGCCGATACCGCTGCCCGGCGAGCCACTGCCCCAATTTTTGTCCAGCAGCACGGTTCCACCGGGAAAGGATAGCGTGTCGGCGTACGTCTGCCCGTTGCAGTTGTTATGGTCGTCCCAGCAGGTGCGGGTATTGTAATAATCGGCGTGCCACGGTCCGCCGGTCACTGTGCCGCCGCTGCGCGCGTACCCGCTGTCAGACGTGCTGAAACCGCTTGTGCCGTAGCCGTTCACCGCTTTCACCCAGTAATAATAGATTTGCCCCGCCGAAACGCCGGTATCATCGTAAGTTGTGCCGCTCACCGAGGCGGCAATCCGGCTTGCCGAACCGCTGTTGTTGGATGTGTTGCGCCAAACTTCGTAACCGGTCGCCCCCGAAACGCCATTCCACGTGACCCGTATCCGGTCGGTGTATGTGCCATCGCTGGCGGCAACCCCGCTCGGCGCGGACGGGGCGCTGCCGCCCCCACCGGGTATCACCGGGTGGATGAAAATTTCGCTGTATCCACTGCCATATTGCAAATGCACATCGGTGGCGGTACTGCCCCAGTTGTCATGCACAATCATATATGAACCGTTGGTGTCATAACCCACACCCGTGACCGAATGATCGCCGTAAATTTGATGCCCGGTAACATCTACCACCGGCGGATGTCCGGCATCAATTTCGGCGAGATAGCGGTCGTAGGTGGAAATGGCGGAACAACTGTAATTTGCCGGACACCACACATCCGACCCGAAGGTATAGCCGTGATTTTGAGCATATGTTACAATGCCGGGCGCAATGTTGCCGATGTTTGTGGAACCCTCCCCGTTATCGCAATACGTCCCCATATCGCCGCGCATTTCATTGACGGCGCCTTGCCAGTCGGAACCGTAAATCAGGTTGCCATAACCGTGATTGTCCCAATAGCCCATCACATTGGTGGCAGAAGTGGGCGAACAGCCGCTGTAACAACCGTAACTGCCGGTAAACTGATTCCAGTCGGGCACGCCGGCGATGAAATTGTAGGTTTGGGTTCGCGCGGGCGCGGCGGGGGTTTCCGGTGGGGGCGCGGGTTGTCGTGGCGTTACAGCCGTCTCGATAGCATTGATTCTTTGCGACCACAAATCGAAGAATTGGCGCGGCTCGGTCGGCGTGCCGGGAATGGTGTAACCATAGGTCAGCAGACCGAGATAGAGCGGATGGGCAGTGTCCATTTGCGCCAGCAACGTGCGGGGCGCAGTTTGCGCTGCGTCCAACGGCGTGCCGCCACCGACGGCGAATTCCAGCACCGGGTTGGGCAGTTGGCGCGCCGCCACAGTGATGTATCCGGCGGGTTGCCCGTCGCCGGATACCACCGGGAAAAGGTAGGCGGTCACCGCGCCGGTCAAATCGAAGAGCGGCACGGCGGTGTCCGGTTCGGCGTTTTGCCATTCGGGCGCGCGTCCGGACTCGGCTTGGATGTGCAGGCGGGTCGCCGCCGCTTGCCGCGCTTGCGCCGCCGTGAGCGCCTCCGGCACGGGGGTCGGTCCCTGTGCCAACACCGGGTGGATGTCCGCAAACAGTAGGAAGATGATCCACCATATTATGCGGTTGCGCCTCCTCTGTTTTGCGGTCATTTCACCCTCCAACGAATAATTTCATCACTGCACGCTGTCCGCCAACAATTATTTGGCGGACAGCCAAAATGGCAGTAAAATTATCGTACAGTATGTCATAATTCACCCGCTTTGTAATCAAACATTGTTTGAATCGTCTCAAACATTATTTGAATCTTGCAAATTTATGTCTCTCCCTTGGCGCAACACTCCGAAAACACCGCGAATCTACCCCTGACCCGGAAAAGGGCTGACAATTGACGCAATTCCGATTGGCGGAGTTGGTCATTTGGGGCTGCTGTACACCGAAACCGGCGCTTGGGACTGTGCCCGCCGCCATTTGCAGCGGGCGTGCGACCTGGGGGAGTCCATCGGCGATATGCACGGTTTGATGCGCGGCGCTGAACGGCGATTTCGCCGCAGCGGAAACCTATGCTCGGCAAGCGGAGGATTGTTTTCGGGCGCAAAACGATGTCTCGGGGTTGGCGCAGGTGTGGAACTCGCTGGGGATGCTGTATGCGGAAGAAAATCGTATGATGCTGGTGTATGCCCGCGAAGATACGGTGGCGTTTGCATACGCCGTGCATCTGGAAGATGTCTGTGTCGGCCCGAACCTGCTGGCACTGTACCGCTCGCGGGTGGATGGCGACGGCTGGCGCATCGCCGATGGCGGCTATCAGTTGCCCGCGCTGAACAACGGGCAGGTTTTCGGCACGGCGGATATGGTGGATTTTTATCTGCGCAGCGGGCAACCGGGCAAAGCGGCGGCGCAGATGGACAGGCTGGCAGCCACCATCGCCGCAACCTACCGTCACACCGCCCGCCGCCCATACTGGGATGCCAAACTCGCCGCCTTCCGCCGGGCACTGGCTGCACCCGACGGAAGGTCGTCTAACTAACAACCACCGGAACCACTGGGACCATCACACGCATAAACTGCATGCGTCAATGACATACCCAATGTGTCAGTTACAACAGAAGACACCCCGGCAGCTGAAATAACCAGTGCTGCAATAATGATGGCTTTGATGATGCGTTGTTTTAACACGTCAACTCACCTCCTTTCAGAGGCTTGTTGAGTGTGGGATCCCCCGTTACAAAAACGGCGCGCGCGTCCTCAACAAGCTCACCGGTTATGGCTGGTATGATGGTAGATTGTTACCTTTACTATACACTGAATCTTGTTGTTTTTCGATGAAAAATCAGTGCAAAATTGCTGCAAAAAAATGCACACTCAATACTGGTTGGGGGCAATACGATGGCTGCCAAGCCGACACATTCAATGCATAAGAACATAGATGAAGTGCATACATTGCTGAGAAACATCAAGAAACCGCAAATATTAGCGGCATCTGTTTGGGCAACATCTTGTTTGAACACGAAAAAGTTGTTTTCTGACCCATCGCTCCAAACATCAACAGCGCTCCAAGAACTGTTATCGGAGTCATTGGAACAATTAAAAAATGTCAACCCCGAATACGCAGATATATTGTTCAAAAGATTTTGGGAACAAAAAACCGTTGATGAGTTAATATATGGTATTTATCGCGGACGATGGTCGAAACGGAATTTTTTCAATGTCCAAAAGAAAGCTATTTACCAATTAACTGAGATACTGGTACAGCAAGAAAATTTTTGTTTGCAGCAAGAACAACAATCGCTTCTCGCATTAGGCATACCACATAAATCTTATAAGAATTTAGTCGGGCGTTCAAAGATAGTGCAGCAATTGGTAACTGTTTTACAACCATCTAACCATCAAAGAGTGATTGGTATAGATGGTATGGGGGGTATCGGGAAAACTGCGCTGGCAATAGAAGTTACCGAACAATGTTTACAAACGGGTATTTTCGACATAGTTATTTGGATCAACGCATTCAGAAATGATAATAGGAACGCAGAGATTTCTCTTTCGTTTGAATCCGTTCTCGATGCCATAGGGAATCAACTGGGCAAAGCAAGCGTTTTCACAATGCCATTGATAGAAAAAAAGAATCTCATTCAGACATTGCTTACTCAAAAAAATGCACTGATTGTTCTGGATAACTTAGAAACAGCGGCAGAGTACCAAAATATTATCATTCGCAAACTACATCCGCTTTTGGGCAATAGTAAACTATTGTGTACCAGCCGTCATCGTTTCGACGACTTTGAAGTATCTATTTTTAACGTGAACCTAACCGGGTTGCCATCTGATAGTGCAATTGCTTTTTTACGCCAAGAAGGTGAAGAAAAAGGCATCGGTCGTATAAAAAACGCGCCGGTGGACGCACTTCGGGAAATTGCGGTTTCCACCGGTGGTTCACCTCTTGCAATGAAACTTGTGTCCGGGCAACTTTTGCGACTACCATTAGAAGTTATTTTAGACACACTTAAACATATCCCTTCATTGAACACAAAGATGAACGAAAATGAATACCTCCGCTTCTATAAGCACATTTTCCAAACGTCTGTGAAATTGCTTTCTACCAACAGCGAATCTGTTCTAATTGCGATGTCTCACTTTCCCCCGGGCGAAGGGAAAGGTGGAACATTCAGTATGATACAAGCCACGGTTGAACCATTGAAGATACGGAGAAACGAACTCACGAACGCTATCAATGAGCTTTGGCAACTCTCGTTGTTGGAAATAGACCGCGCTTCCACATTGCGGGATGTACGTTATTACTTACATGTACTTACACAATATATGGTGCATGCAGATATGCTACATTTGTTGAAATAATTGGTTGTTTACTATGGAGACCAGGTTACCAACCGCTATTGAGAATAAACAGAAAATATATCACATCACTGCGGAATCTTACGCAAACTACCTTTTAAAATTTCTTGAAGATAATCAAACGAATTTTGATATTTTGGATAATGAGGTAAATACAATCCTATCAGCGTTTCATTTAGCGGCAAATTATTCTTTATATACAATGTATATACGCGGTGCTTTGGCTTTTTTTTCATTTGCCCACGCGCGTGGATTGCACACTCTTTCACAAAAAATATTATTGCAAGCATTAGACTTTGCACGAATCACCAAAGATAGAACTACTCAAAGCACGCTCCTGCACCGGTTAGGACAAGTAACTAATATTCTGGGTGACCCGGTGCAAGCTAAAAATTATATCAAAGAAAGTATATCTATTGCGCAAAAAGTCAACGATACGCAAAAATATGCTGCGGCAATGTTACAACTCGGCGCATTTGAAGGAAATGCCGGTAATTTTGAACAAGCAAAAATACTATTTGAAGAGGTTTTAGATTTAGCACGCCGACACAATTTACCCGATCTAATCCCCGGGATACTAAAGAACTTGGGCGTTATTGCTGTTATTACGGGAAACTTTTCATACGCAGAAAAGATATTGCTAGAAGCAAAATCTATACTTGAACAAACAAACGATCTTGCTTCATTGAGTCACCTGTTTTCGGTGTTGGCATCATTGGAAGATAAACGTGGTAACCGTCAAAAAGCT
>JALVZI010000682.1:5087-5510 GCA_027022125.1 Anaerolineae bacterium
AATTTAGGGGTTATTCTCGCTAATTTGAGTGCAATATCTATTAACGAGAAAAAGTTTGATGAAGCGAATCGATATTTGCGTGAAAGTTTAACGCTTACAAAAGAAATAGGTCATACACAAGGTATCAGTCGTACTTACCGTAATTTAGGACAAGTTGCAGTAGCGCAAGGACATTATAAACAGGCAGAAGAATACTTAAAACACGCATTGTCATTGGCAAAACAAATTAACGATCAACTTTTAATTTATAGCACATTAAGATCTTTGGGGGAGTTTGAGTTAGCAAGGGAAAATCCTGCACAAGCGCAAACTTACTTTGAAAATGCGCTGTCATTCGCAGAAGTAAACCATAATCAAGAATCTATGGGCATTATATTATTTGGATTGGCTCAATCTTTATTGGCACTTGGCAAGCAGTCGAAA
>JALVZI010000683.1 GCA_027022125.1 Anaerolineae bacterium
CAATGGGAGAGATAAAAGTCCCCAATAATAAATATTATGGGGCACAGACGGCACGGTCGCTGATGAATTTTAAAATCGGTGGTGAGCGATTTCCGCGCGAGTTGATTCGGGCGCTGGGCATTTTGAAAAAAGCCGCCGCGCTGGTCAATGAAGAAGTGGGCTGGCTGCCGCCGGAAAAAGCGAAACTCATTGTGCAAGCCGCCGATGAGGTCATCGAAGGGAAATTGGATGAGCATTTTCCGCTGGTAGTGTGGCAGACGGGCAGCGGCACGCAAACCAATATGAACACCAACGAAGTCATCTCCAACCGCGCCATCGAGTTGGCGGGCGGTGTGCTGGGCAGCAAGAAGCCCATCCATCCCAACGATGATGTGAACAAAGCCCAGTCGAGCAACGACACCTTCCCCACCGCCATGCACATCGCCGCGGCAGAGCAGGTGGTGCATCATTTGATTCCGAATGTCACTGCGCTGCGCGACGCGCTGGCAGAAAAGTCGGAAGAATTTAAAGACATCATCAAAACGGGGCGCACCCATTTGATGGATGCCACCCCGCTGACGCTGGGGCAGGAATTTTCGGGCTATGTGGCGCAACTCGATAACGGGCTGAAACGAGTCAACAACGCGCTCGATTCACTGTATGCGCTGGCGCTCGGCGGCACGGCGGTTGGCACCGGGTTGAACACCCACCCCGAATTTGCGGTAAAATCGGCGGCGAAAATTGCCGAATTGACCGGCTTGCCTTTCCGCACCGCCGAAAACAAATTCGAGGCGCTGGCGGCACACGATGCTATCGTGGAAATGAGCGGCGCGCTGAAAACACTGGCGGCATCGCTTTTCAAAATTGCCAACGATATTCGCTGGATGGGGTCGGGTCCCCGCTGCGGGTTTGGCGAGTTGATTCTGCCCGCCAACGAACCGGGCAGTTCCATTATGCCGGGCAAAGTGAACCCCACCCAAGCCGAAGCGATGACCATGGTTTGCACGCAGGTGATGGGCAACGATGCGACCATCGCTTTTGCGGGCGCCAGCGGCAACTTTGAACTGAACGTGTACAAACCGGTGATGATTTACAATCTGCTGCAATCCATCCGCCTGCTGGGCGATGCCTGCGATTCCTTCCGCAAAAATATGGTGGTCGGCATTAAACCCAATCTGGAAAAAATTAACTACTATCTGGAAAATTCGCTGATGCTGGTAACCGCGCTGAACCCGTATGTGGGATATGATAACGCAGCGAAAATTGCCAAAAAAGCGCACGCCGAAGGCAAAACGCTGAAAGAAGCGGCAGTGGAACTCGGTATTCTGACCGCCGAGCAATTCGATGAATATGTCCGTCCCGAAAAGATGATTGGACCGAAAGAAGTATAGCCGTTGCAATTTGACGGAATGCGCGCAACAACGTAAAACGTCTCTGCCGGAGTTTTCCGGGAGAGACGTTTTTTTACCCCGTACCGATCTTTTACAAAACTGGTTGACACGTTTTGCCGATGCATAAAAACTACTGCATCATCCAATCCTGATTGACTGACAAAACTCGAAGACCGTGTTATCCTGTGGTATATGGTCGAA
>JALVZI010000684.1 GCA_027022125.1 Anaerolineae bacterium
CCGCGAGCGGCTCCAGAACCAAGTTTCGCCGGTTTCCAGTGTCAACCGCAGCGATTCGGTGTTCATCCACGCCAGCGTCAGCACCTGCAGCGTGTCAGCATCCTGCACAATCGCCGGAATCAGCCCGGCATCATTCCATTTGAGATTGGGGAGTTTTGGGTTCAAGTTCAAAGTTTCTGGTTTCTGGTTCAATGTTCAAAGTTCAAGGTTTCAAGTTTCATCCAAAGTCTCACCGGCTCACTCTCTCACCTTCTCACTTTCACGTTTCACTCATCACGTTTCACGAATCACCAATAACCAATCTCCAATCACCCCACCGGGCGGACGTGAATGCCCTGCGCCAGCAGGTAGTTTTTCACCTCGGCGATGGTGAGTTCTTTGAAATGAAACAGGCTGGCGGCGAGGGCGGCGCTGGCGTGCCCTTCGATGAATGCGGCGGCAAAATGTTCGAGCGTTCCCGCTCCGCCGGAGGCAATCACGGGGATGGAGACGGCATCCGCCACGGCGCGGGTCAGCGCCACATCGAACCCCGCTTTCGTGCCGTCGGCATCCATACTGGTCAGCAGAATTTCACCCGCGCCCCGCGATTCGCATTCGCGCGCCCATTCGACGGCATCAATGCCGGTGCGCCGGCGTCCGCCGTGGGTGGTAATTTCCCACGCCGGCGAGTCGCTGTCCAGCCGCCGCCGGGCATCAATGGCGACCACAATTGCATTGCTGCCGAAAGCCTTCGCCCCTTCGGTGATGACCGCCGGACGCTTGACCGCCGCTGTGTTCAGGCTGACTTTGTCCGCGCCGGTGGAGATGATGGCGTGCATATCGTCCACCGTGCGGATGCCGCCACCCACCGTGAACGGGATGAATACCGACTCGGCGACGCGGCGCGCCATTTCCAGCGTCAGCCCACGCCCTTCGTGCGAGGCGTTGATGTCTAGAAAAACCAACTCGTCCGCGCCGGCATCGCTGTAAATTCGCGCCTGTTCCACCGGGTCGCCGGCGTCGCGCAGGTTTATAAAGTTGATGCCTTTTACCACTCGTCCGTTTTTCACATCCAGACAGGGAATAATCCGTTTTGCGAGCATAGTGCAATTCAAAATGTAAAATTCAAAATGCAAAAATAGATAAAAATTTTTGCCGAAAATGCTCATTTGCGGCGCAATTTTTAATTTTGCACTTTGAATTTTGAATTAAATCAGTCCTTTTGCCCGGGCGAACAGCACCCCCAGTATCAGCGAGCCGTCGGGCGTGCCGTTGTTCAGTACCAAATCCAACACCTCGGCGACGGGCATTTCTACCATTTCGACATCTTCGTGTTCATCGAGTTTTTGCACGCCGACCCGCCGTAAATTTTTGGCGAAAAACAGATAGCCGCCGGTGGTGATGCCGCCGGGAAACTGGTTGTAAAATGTCAGCGGTTCGATATGCCCGGCGCGGTAGCCCGTTTCTTCCTCTAACTCGCGCGCCGCCGCTTCGATGAACGGCTCATCGCCGTTGACCCGACCGGCGGGCAGGTCGAAAATGACCGCTTTCACGCCGTGCCGATATTGGCGGGTCAGCAGAATTTTGCCGTCATCTGTCAGTGCGACCACCGCCACCGCGTGCCGCCCGCCGTCCACCAGATAGTGGCGGTATGTGCGCCCGTCATCGGGATGGACGAGCGTATCTTCGATGACTTTCAGAAATGGGTGGTCGAGCAGATAGCGGCTGGACTCGATTTTCCACGGTTTGGGTGTGCTCATTCGCGCAGTACCTCCAGAGCTTCAGGCAAGGTAAACGCGCCGCTGTACAGCGCTTTACCCACAATTAATCCTTCGATGTTGCCATCCGCCGAGTTTGCCCAGCGCACGTCATTCAGGCTGGCAACGCCGCCGGAGATGATGACTTTCAGCCCGGTTTTCTCGGCGAGTTCCAAACTGGCGGGCAAATTGATGCCGCTCAGTGCGCCGTCGCGGCTGATGTCGGTGTGAACCACGTGGGTGATGCCCATCGCGCGGATTTCTTTGCCGAATTCGATGGCAGACACATCGGCGGTTTTTTGCCAGCCGTGGGTGGCGACTTTGCCGTTGCGGGCATCAATGCCCACCAGAATTTGCTCCGGTCCAAACCAGCCGAGCACATCGGGCAGTTGGCGCGTCCGCTCCACAGCAAATGTGCCGAGCACCACTCGCGTGACGCCCATATTCAGCACATATTCAATATCGGCGAAAGTGCGCAATCCGCCGCCCACCTGCACGGGGATGTCCACACTGTCCACAATGGCTTGGATGGCGTCATCGGTGGCGGTATCGCCGCTGGGGTCATCGAACGCGCCATCCAGATTGACCACGTGCAGCCACTGCGCGCCCTGTTCCTGATACTGCATCGCCACGTCTGCGGGGTCTTCGCTGTACACCGTCTCGGTGGCGGGGTCGCCGTGCAGCAAACGCACACATTTGCCGTGTCGAATATCAATTGCCGGAAATAGTATCATAATCCCTCCCGGAGTAATTTGGGGTTCAAGGTTTCAAGTTTCAGGTTTCAAGTCCAAAGTCAGGTTGCAGGGTGGCATTCAGTGGTCAGTTATCAGCCATCAGTGGTCAGTCGTCAGCGGTCAGCAAATGACAAATGACAAATGACAAATCACGAATCACCAATCACCAATCTCAAAAAGTTTTGCAAGATTTGCAGTCCCACCCGCTGACTTTTTTCGGGATGGAATTGAATGCCGAAAATGTTATCTTTTGCCACTGCGCTGACGAATTTGCCGTGATAATCGGTGCGGGCGATGGCGTGCGCGGGGTCGGCGGGCACGCAGATGTACGAGTGGGCAAAATAGGCGAAACTGCCCGCCGGCACGCTTGCCAGCAGTGGATGGTCGCCCACCGGTTCGATCTGGTTCCAGCCCATATGCGGCACGGTCAATCCCTGCGGAAAACGGGTGACGTGTCCCGGTATCAGCCCCAAACCGGTGTGAATGCCCATTTCATCGCTTTGGTCGAACAGCAATTGCATACCCGCGCAAATGCCGAAAAACGGTTTACCCGATGCCGCCGCCCGCCGCAGGGAGGCTTCCAGCCCGCGTTGGCGCACATTGCCGATGGCATCGCCGAATGCGCCCACGCCGGGCAAAATTACCGCGTCGGCGGCATCAATATCGGCGGAGGTACGGGTGATGGGCACATCTGCGCCGATGGCGGCAAACGCCTTCTGCACGTTGCGAAAATTCCCCACGCCATAATCCACAATTACCAGAGATGCTGTGTTCATATTGCTATAATAGTGCAAAATTTAAGAGTTGCAAATAGCGAATTACGAATAGCGAATTACGAATAGCAAGTGACGAACATTTGTAATTGCTTACCGTGTGATGGTATTTTGCCGATTTCACTTTTCGATACGCTTGTGGGCTATTCAGGATGAAATTGGCAGGGAAAAACGCATCCTGAACGACTTCGTAGAGACGCCCAATTTGGGCATCTCTACGAAAATGCCGCCGCAGCGAGATAAAACACGGAAAAATCCGTGACCATCCGTGCTATCTGTACCCACAGGGCATAATAATGTTAATCCGCGTGCTATGCAGTTTATGCCTGATCATCTACCGTCATTTGTCATACGCTATTCGCTATTCGTCATTCGTCACTCGTAATTCGTAATTCGCTACTCGATGCTTCCTTTGGTGCTGGGGATTTGCCCGCCGAGTTGCGGGTCAATTGCCACGGCTTGATTCAGTGCGCGCGCCAGCGCTTTGAACAACGCTTCGGCGCGGTGATGGTCGTTTGCGCCCGCCAGCAGCCGCGCGTGCAGATTGATTTTCGCCGCGTGTGCCAAACTTTCAAAAAAATGGGGGATGAGCGCGGTTGCCATCTGCCCGATGGCAGGGGTGGAGAATGCGCCATCGAACACGAAATAGCCCCGTCCGCCGATGTCCACCGCCACCAGCGCCAGACTTTCATCCATCGGCACGATGGCGTGTCCCATACGG
Organism: Anaerolineae bacterium; assembly: GCA_027022125.1. Taxonomy (GTDB): domain Bacteria; phylum Chloroflexota; class Anaerolineae; order 4572-78; family 4572-78; genus JANTHQ01. The sequence goes on from JALVZI010000684.1 coordinate 3,965, forward strand.
GTGATGCCCCGTTTATCGCCGAGCGCCTGCGCCAGCGATTGCCCCAGCACGATGCCCACATCTTCCACCGTGTGGTGGGCATCAATGTGCAGGTCGCCGCTGGCGCGCACGGTCAAATCGAACCGGGCGTGCCGCGCCAGCGCATCGAGCATGTGGTCGAAAAACCCGATGCCCGTCTGCACGTCCGCCTGCCCGCTGCCATCCAGATTCAGGGTGATGGTGATGTCGGTTTCTTTTGTTTGGCGGTGGATGGTGGCGACTCTGGGAGCGTCATTTGTCATTTGTCCTGTGTCATTCGTCATTCGCTACTCGCTATTCACTATTCGTAACTCGTTTACTTCTTCCGGCGATTCAATCACCGCATCCGCTCCCAGCGATTCAAATTGCGCGCGCAGGGCGGCGGGGTCGGTGGCGGTTGCCAGCACACCGATGGCGATGAATCCGGCGGCTTTGGCGGCGCGAATGTCGTCGGGCGTATCGCCGATGTATGCCGGATGCGCGGGCGCGGGGTATAGCCGTTTGGCGGTTTCCTGCAAAATCCACGGGTCGGGTTTGCCGCGCGCGCCCGCCGCAAAAATATCATCGTGAGTGAGCATTGCCTGAAAATGGCGGTCAATATTGAGCCGTGTCAGCGTGTATTCCGCTTCGGCGCGGGGGCGACCGGTGGCAATGCCGAGCGGCATTTTCTGTGCCAGTGCCGCCAGCGTTTCGGTGCGGATGAGCGCAGTTTCGTGCCGAATGACGCCCGGCTGCCGCACCACGGTCGGTGTTTCGCCATAAATTTCGGCGAACAGTGTTTCACCCAGATAGACTTCCTGAAAAATGCGCTGAATCAGGTTCTCTTTTTTCAGACTGCCGCGCCCGAAAACCAGATGACGGTTGTTTCCCGCCAGCACAGTTTCCAGCGCGGACAATCCGCCCCCCGCCAGCGAAACTTTTTCTGCCAGCGCGGGAATATCTTTTCGTGCCCGCAGTTCACCCATCGTCAGCGGCGGTTTTCCCCGCGAAACGATTTGCAGATATGCCAGCAGGGTGGCAATTCGGCGGTGCAACGGCAGGGTGGAAACGGACAGCGGCGGCAGCAAATCCAAAAAATAGGTGATAAATGCGGCGGTCAAATCCCAATCATTGTTGAACCCGCCGGCGTTTTTCAGCAGCGAAACATCGTTGGGCGTGAGCAGCGGTGTGTCATCGGCGGCGGGCAGGCGCATCCCCTGCGAAAAGAAGATGTCCACTGTGCGGATGATGGCGGCGCGGTACGAGCGCGACACATCTACCAGCACACCATCCATATCGAAAATTAGGGCGTCGATTTTGGTTTCAGGTTTCAGGTTCAAGGTTGCAATCAGTCCAAAGTTTCAAGTCCAAAGTCTCACAAATGAACGAATCTGCGAATAGACCTCTTGCAAAAGTCTGTCATACCGGAATTTCTCGCAGGGAAATATCCGGTATCCAGAATAAAACGATGGATTCCCGCTTTCGCGGGAATGACATCAGAGAAAATATAGCAAAA
>JALVZI010000685.1 GCA_027022125.1 Anaerolineae bacterium
AACTTTTTGTTTGACCGGATTTCCGCATCAAATTAACGCGAATTTCTCAAATTTAAGCATAAAATCTGTGAAATTCGTGAAAATTCGATGCAAAAAAGAGAGAAGCGTAAAAGTTTCATTTAGTTCAGTGTAAATCTGTGTCCATCTGTGGACTATTTTTACTTCAATTGAACATTGTTTCGTTTATCCCGAACTCAGGTTTTTATGCTGTCCATTCCCGCTGACGGTACTGCCGATGCAGATTGAGCACGCGGGGAATATACGCCTGCGTTTCGGAATATGGCGGCAAGCCGCCCCAGCGGTCAACCGCGCCGGGACCGGCATTGTATGCCGCCAGTGCCAGCGTCACATCGCCGTGATAGCGGTCGAGCATGGCGCGCAGATATTTTGCGCCCCCTTCGATGTTTTCCACCGGGTTGAAAATGTTGGCTACCCCCAGCGCGTCGGCGGTGGCATCGGTTAACTGCATAATGCCTTTTGCCCCCGCCCGCGACACGGCATCGGGCGAGAAATTCGATTCGGCGTGCGCGACGGCTTTCAGCAGTGCCGGGTCGAGGTTATAGCGGTGGGCAATCTCGCTGAAAATCCCGTCAAAAGCAGACGGATGCGCGGTGAAATTTCCGCCGGTATAGCCGGTGGAATGGTTGCCGGTGAGTGTGTTTTGCAATTTCGACAGCACACTTTCGTATAATGTGCGCTGCAATTGGCTCATAATCGAATCAAGCATGGGAATACCCCTCGCGGGCATAACGGGTGATGACCAAATCGTCCACCACCCGCGCTTCGCGGCGGTTCAACTCTGTCAGTTCGCGGGCGCGATGGCGGTCTTTCAGTTTTTCCAGCGTTTTTTGGTCTTGCATGGTTTTAACCAGTTCTTCCCGTTTGGCTTCCGCCTGCATTCTGGCTTCTGCGACCCGCACTTTTTGCCGCTCGACATGGTTGTGCAAAAATTGCAGATATTTCTGATGCAGTTCGATGGTGGTGCAGTTGATGACCCCCGTTTCCTGCTGGTGTTTCAGCGATGCGGTTTGGGCTAGCACCATTTCTTCCAAATGCGCCAGCGCTTCTTCCTCATTTTTTTGCAGTGCGCGCAATTGGGCGAATTCTGTTTCCAGATTGTCCACCAAACTGGTTTTGTAATTCAATACAGGTTGCAGTCGGAATGAATTTTTTTTGCTCATGCGCTAATCCTTTCCGCAGCGAGTTGCCGCTGGGCATTGGCGATGGTCTTCAATCTTTCCAGAGTTTCGGTGTATGGCGTGGGGTCGTTTGCCTTTTGACGCAGGAATTGCAGAATTTCCGGCATCAGCGCGATGGCTTGGTCAATTGCCGGATTCGACCCTTCCACATACGCTCCGATGTTGATGAGGTCGGCGGCTTTGTTGTATGTTGCCATCAAATCTCGAATTTGGCTGGCGGCGGCGCGGTGCGATTCATCGGTGATGGCGGGCATTACCCGGCTGACACTTTCCAGCACATCGATGGCGGGGTAGTGGTTCTGTGCTGCCAGTTCGCGCGAAAGCACGATGTGCCCATCCAGAATGGAGCGCACGGCATCGGTA